>JANOLC010000260.1:0-30147 GCA_031419575.1 Burkholderiales bacterium
CGCTCACAGAAGGCATCCGGGTGCCAGGATGCGTGGACGGCTTCGAGCTGGCGGTGCGTGCCGTGTTGGGCCAGCAAATCACCGTGGCTGCCGCGCGCACGCTGGCGCAGCGGCTGGTCAACACCTTTGGCGCGACCATCGAGACACCTTTCCCCCACCTCAACCGGCTGTTCCCCACGGCCACTGTGCTGGCGCAGGCCAGTGGCGACGCGCTGGGGCAATTGGGCATTGTGAAAACTCGGCAAGCCGCTCTCAATGCACTGGCACGGGGCGTGGCGGATGGCAGCCTGCAACTCAATGGCGCGGCGGACGTGCAAACCACCATCCTTGCCCTGAAAGCCCTGCCCGGCATTGGCGATTGGACGGCGCAGTACATCGCCATGCGGGCGCTGCGCTGGCCGGACGCGTTTCCGGCGGGCGATGTGGCCCTGCACAAGGCGCTGGGCAAGGCTCTGGTCGTAGTGGGCTCCAAAACTGCGGCACGGGAATGCGAGGCCATGTCGCAAGCCTGGCGGCCCTGGCGAAGTTACGCGGTGATTCGCGCCTGGGCAAGTCTGAGTCCGGCAGCAAATGGCCAGCTGTTAACTGCAAAATAGATAGCAAACTATTCATGTATGACCGGGACTTAAGGCATTAATGACTTATAAAACTGGAGAAACCCATGAAATTTGACCCTTCCACCGTTCAAACCCGCTGGGCCAGCCCCATGGGCGAGATGTGTCTGGCGGCCTCCAGCCGGGGATTGGCAGGCGTCTGGTTTTTGAACCAGCAGCATTTGCCGGATCACCTGAATGGGCCGACCGCCTGGCCACGCATCAACGCGGGCAAACTCACGCACCCGGTGTTGCAGCAAGCCATCCAACAGCTCACCGACTACTTTGCAGGCCAGCGCCAAACGTTCGAGCTGCCTTTGGACATCAATGGGGGCACTTTATTTCAACAATCCGTTTGGCAGGCCTTGTCTAAAATTCCCTATGGCGTTTCCAGCACGTATGGCGACGTCAGTCGGCAAATTGGCAACCCCAAGGCGGTGCGCGCCGTAGGTGCCGCAGTGGGCCGCAACCCGATCAGCCTGATCGTGCCGTGTCATCGCGTGCTGGGCAGCGATGCCTCGCTGACGGGCTATGCTGGTGGGCTGGATCGCAAGATCGGACTGCTGACGCTGGAAGGTGTGGCGTTTAAAGCGCAAGCAAAACCACAACCACTGGCCCGACCAACTCATCAACCCTCCCCACTTCAGGCCACCCTGCTTTGACCGCTTCTGCAACCACCTCGCCAACACAAAAACCCTGGCTCAAAGATTTCATTTTGTTGGGCGCCGTGTGGGGTTCGTCCTTCATGTTCACGCGCATCAGTGCGCTGGAGTTTGGCGTTATGCCCACGGCGGGCCTGCGGGTGATGATTGCCGTGCTGTTTTTGCTGCCGCTGGTGGCCTTTAAAGGCTTGGGGCACACGTTGCGTCAAAACTGGAAACCGACTTTCTTTGTCGGGCTGCTTAATTCCGCCATTCCGTTCGCCTGCTTCTCATACGCCATCCTGCACATCACTACGGGTTTGTCAGCCATTCTGAATGCCACCGCGCCGCTGTTTGGCGCGGTCATCGCCTGGACCTGGCTGAAAGACCGCCCCAACGGGTTACGCATTCTGGGGCTGGCAGTGGGCTTCTTGGGTGTGTCGATGTTGGCGTGGCAAAAGGCCAGCTTCAAGCCCGATGCCTCGGGGCTGACCACGGGCTGGGTGTGTTGGCTTGCCTGCTGGCCACCGTGTGTTACGGCATCGGAGCCAGCTATACCAAGCGCTATCTGTCGGGATTGCCGTCACTGGTGACGGCCACGGGCAGCCAATGCGGCGCTCTGCTGGGTTTGATGATTCCTACTGTGTGGTTTTGGCCTGCCCAAATGCCCACCACCAAGGCGTGGCTGGCCATCCTGGTGCTGGGCGTGGTGTGCACGGGCATGGCCTATGTGCTGTACTTCCGGCTGATTGAACGCGCCGGGCCTGCACGCACTCTGGCGGTGACGTTTTTGATTCCCGTGTTTGCGGTGTTGTACGGCGTGGTGTTGCTGGGCGAAGTGGTCACACAATGGATGTTGGTCTGCGGCGCCGTCATCATTTGCGGCACGGCCCTGTCAACGGGCTTGTTGAAGGCGCTGCCCCTGGCCAAGTTCAAGCGACCTGAATCGCGCCCGCCACCAAGTTGATGCTCAGCGCCAGCACCAGCATATTGAAGGCGAACGCCGTCACGCTGTGGGCCAGCGTCAAGCGGCGCATGACGCGGGAGGTCACCACTACATCAGACACTTGCGAGGTCATGCCGACCACGTGGGCGTAGTACAAAAAGTCAAAATAATCAGGGTCCAGCTTGCCGGGGAAATCCAGTCCCGCCAGGTGAGGCTCTGCATCCGGTCCACTCGACTCCACCGGATCAGTCTGGTAGTACACGTGGGCGTAGCGAAACGCAAACACAGTCTGGATCAGCAGCCAGGAAGTCGCCAGGGCAAGGATCGACAAAGTCAGATGCCCAAAGCGCTGTGTGGCGGACAAATCTTTGACGTGCTGCAACATCAACGCAATGGCGGCGATGCTGGCAAAGGCCGTGATGACCATCAGTAAAAACAGCACCGAGCCCGGTTGGTCTTGCGCCTGCGCACGTTCCCGCGTGCGCCGTGCGTCAAATTCAACCGCCAGCCACCAGGCCAGGCCCAGGTAAGTGAACGCGCCCAGGCACCACGCCAGCAACCCCTGAGTCTGGGCCCTCAGCGAAGTCGGCGTCAGGGCCACCGCAGCCCCCACCAACCCGGCGTAGAGGAGGCGCTGGTGCGCCGTGGTTTGGGAAAAGTGCTTGTGCAGCATGTGGGTGATGTCTGGCGGGGCCGATTCAGCGCATCTGAATCTGAATCTGAATCTGAGTCTGGTAGTGCGCCACACCCGCATCATCCAGCGTTTTCAGCAGCTCGCCCCGGTGTAACAAGTAGTTCAGGCAAGCCAGGCTTTCACCCGTGGCCAGGTTCAGCAGACCGCCATCGGTCTGGTCAATGCTGCGGCCAAACAGCGCAGCAAACACGTCCACCACACGGCGCGGCTCCCGCAGCGTTTTGCGCAGGCGGTCCAGGGTGCGCAGTTGGGACGCGGCCAGGTAATCAAGCCGCGCATGCAGGCCGCGAAAACACTCGTTGTGTGATGGCAGCACCAGCACATCGTCTGGCACTTCGCGCTTGAGCTTGGCCAGCGACTCCAGCCACTCACGCATGGGGTCGGCATCAGGCTCGGTAGGGTGTACCGACACGTTGGATGAAATGCGGGGCAGCACCTGATCCCCCGAGATCAACACCTTGAGCGTTTCGCTGTACAGGCAGGCGTGTTCCGGCGAATGGCCAGTGCCCACAATCACACGCCAGGTGTTGGCACCCATCCTGATCTCCTCCCCATCCACCATGCGGCGGTAGCTGTCCGGCAGCGCGTGGATACGCTTGCCAAAGTTGCCAAAGCGGGCCTGGTAGTTCTCGATAGCGCTTTCGCTCCAGCCCGCGCGCCGGTAAAAGGCTACGCCATCCTCGGGCGCTTCCCGGCCCGTGTCGGCCGTGAGGACGCGGCAGTTCAAATACTCAAGCCGCGTCATCCACAAACGGCAGCTAAATTTGCGGGTTAGCCAGCCCGCCATGCCAATGTGGTCCGGGTGCATGTGGGTGGCAATCACACGGGTCACCGAGCCTGGGTCGGGGCCTTGGTCGCGAGCACCGGCAAACAAATCGCGCCAGGCGGCCAGGGTTTCATCGGTACGCATGCCTGTGTCGACCAGCGCCCACCCCGGCTCGCCCGACTCGCCTACATCCTCAATTCCCCAGACGTTGATGTGGTTCAGCGCCATGGGAAGCGGCATGCGCATCCACACAACACCCGGCGCGACTTCCAAGGCTTTGCCAACTTCCGGAGGCGCTTCAAACGGGTAAATGAGTGTGGGCTTTTCAAGCCGCTCGCGGACAGGAGCGTCGGTGGTGAGGGAGGTGTCGGTCATTTGAATTTGTCTGAACGTCTTGAGTCTTCAAGTCATATTACCTGCACCCGAACCTACAAAATCACCACTGGAAAGGGTGGCAGCCCCGCCAGAATGTCTTTACCGTAGCGCGCGGTATTCAGGCGCGTATCGCAAACGGTGATCACGGCACGGTCGGTGACGGTGCGCACCCCGCGGCCCGACCACTGCGCGAGTTTCATGGCAGCACGTGGCACCGAAATTTCTGCAAACGGGTCACGGCCCTGGGCGTTGAGCCATTCGGCCAGCGCCTCTTCCACCGGAGAATTGGGCGGCGTGAAGGGCAGCTTGTCAATCACGACGTGCTCACACAGTTCCCCGGGCAGGTCGATGCCCTCACCAAACGACTGCAAGCCAAAGATGATGCTTCGCTCACCGGCGATGATGCGACGGCTATGCTGTTTCAGCAGTTCGGTGCGGGAGCGTTCACCCTGCATTTGAATTTGTTTGACCAGGTCAGTGGGCATGGCCGCGTGACAGGCATGCATCTGTCGCTTTGAGGTGAACAGCACCAGTTGACCATGTACATGTTCGCGAAGCAGGCCGGGTAACACGCGGCACAATTCGTCGGAGAACCCGGTGCTTTTGGGCGAATGCTTCATCGCGGCGATGCGCAGCTCCCCCTGCTTGGAATAGTCAAACGGCGACGCGACGACCAGCGCCCGCCGCTGCGGGAACCGGTTCAAACCACTGAGGCGGTCAAAAAAATCAAAGCTGCCGCAGGCCGTCAACGTGGCCGATGTGCAGACGGCAGCGCTGACGTTTTTCCACAGCCCTTTAGACAGCAACTGCGCGGCCGTCATGGGGCTGGCGCACAACCAGACATCCGTGTTGTTGGGTATGGACGAGTCCGCAAACTCCACCCATTTGGCCCAGGGCACTTTGTCATTCGTCGCCCAGGCGGTGAACAAGGCAGACAGTGTTTGCAGGCTGGAAAGATAAACCCCCAGCTCTACCCCAGCGCGGGTTCGCTCATCGCGCTCTGCGGGCGATTGCGATTCATCGGTCGCCATCAGCGCCGATGCAACGCCCGCCACCACGTCGCTCGCGGAGCGAACAACCAAGGCCAGTTGCTCACACTCAGGCCCCAGCGCCTCGGGGATGCGCCCCTGTGCAAATCGGTGCACGGCTTTGTCCGCCGTGACCCAGCGGGCCTGCATGGCGAAGTCTTCCAGAATGGCCAGCTTGTCAGTGCACTCCGTGATGATCTGGGCAAACGCCACCGGGTCCGGGCGGCTGGAGGCAGGCAAGGTGCGGCCATGGCGCATGGCCACGGTACGCAGACTGGTGAGCAACTTAATGCTGGAGCCCAGGCGCGCACGGTAGGAAAACTGCTCGCCGGCAATGGTGGGCAAATGATGCGCCTCATCAAACACAAACAAGGTGTTACCGGGGTCGATGAGTGTGCTGTCGGTTTGCAGGGTTGCCAATATCAGCGCGTGGTTGGCCACCTGCAAGGTCGCCGTGGCGGCCTGGCGCCGGGCCTTGAAAAACGCACAGCTTTTGAAAAATTCGCAGCGCCCGCCATTGCAGGCATTGGCGTTGGCCTGCACCTGTCGCCAGTCCTCGGGGTCGGGGGCGCGCTCCAGCGTGTCCATATCGCCATCCCACTTGGCGGAGCGCAGGTTTTTTGAGGCGAACTTGAACCAAACCATGGCCTCGGCACTGTCACGCGAGATGCCTTTGGGCTGCCAGCGGACGTCCGCAAAGCCTGGAAAGGCTTGCCCCATTTCGTCCATCATCAGGCTCACCTGCTCATCGTCGTTGAGGGCACCTTCCAGACGGCTCTCGCAGATGTAGCGGCCACGGCCTTTGAGAATGTCAAAGCGCAGATCGGGAATGATCTCGGCCAGACGCGGCAGGTCCTTGAAAAACAGCTGCTCCTGCAAGGCCACGGTGGCGGTGGAGACGATGACCGTTTTCTTCAACAGCTCAGACGCCACGATGGCCGCCAGGCAATACGCCACGGTCTTGCCAGTACCGGTGCCGGCTTCGAGTTGCGCGAGGTTGTTGCCCGTGCGAATTTCGTCATCCGGCGCTTTGGCGGACAAAAAAGTCAACAGCGCCGCATGCATCATCTGGTGCTGGCCGGGTCGCGCGATGAAACCAGGCCAGGACTGAGCGACCGCCGCGTATAGAAATTCCAGGCGGGTGCGGGCCTGCTCCAATTGCGCTGAGTCGATCCCGTCAACCCGGGCATGGGCTGGCAACACATCGGTTGGCAAATCAAGAGAAGAATCAGATGGCATGGGCTCTCATAGCAATGTGCACAGGCAGACAACTGAGCGGCCATGAAAAAAGGGCTTGCTATTACTTTCGTAGCAGCAAGCCCTTTGATACTGGCGGAGCGGACGGGACTCGAACCCGCGACCCCCGGCGTGACAGGCCGGTATTCTAACCAACTGAACTACCACTCCTGGTAGCTAGCGTGTACTCTTTCGAGCCAAGTCATTCAGTTAACTTTATTGACTTTGACATCAACGTCATCAACCAAACCGCTAACGACTTGCGCCTTCTTGTTTTGCAACAATCTGGCGACCCCACGGGGATTCGAACCCCGGTACCTACCGTGAAAGGGTAGTGTCCTAGGCCTCTAGACGATGGGGTCAAAACCTTGGACTAACCGTTTTCAGACAACTGCGAAATTCTTGGTGGAGGTAAGCAGGATCGAACTGCTGACCTCTTGCATGCCATGCAAGCGCTCTCCCAGCTGAGCTATACCCCCGAACCTGTAACTTTGCTTTCAATCCCGGCGCAACTTAAAACACCGTGAACATCTGAGCCTCAAATTATAACCAATTTTTCAAGCTGCTTTCAATCTCGCCAACACTTTTTCTCTTCCGGTCAATTCAAGCACCGCATCCAGTGACGGTGTCTGGGCCGTGCCCATCACCAAAATGCGCACGGGCATGGCTAACTGTGGCATTTTCAAGCCACAGGCGGTGAGCACTTCTTTGATGGCGGCCGCAATCGCCACTTTGTCCCACGCACAGGCTGCAAGCTTGTCGGTCAGCAGTTGCAGCGCGGGCTTCACCGCATCGGTCACATATTGGCTGATGTCTTCCGGCTTGACCGCGACATCGGTATAAAACGCCTGCGCCCAACCCGCCAGCGTCACCGTGGTGTCGCAGCGGTCTTTAAACAGGGCACAGATGCGTGGCAAGCGTTCATCCGCCGTGGTACCAAGCTTGCTCAACTGTGCAGCGACCAGCGGTGCCAGTGCTTCGTCCGCCATGGCCTTCATATGTTGGGCGTTCACCCAGCGCAGCTTGGCTTCATCAAACTGCGCGGCGCTGCGGCCTAGATGGTCCAGGTTGAACCACTCCAAAAACTGCGCACGGCTGAAGATTTCATCATCGCCGTGGCTCCAGCCCAGGCGCGCGAGGTAGTTCACCATCGCGTCGGGCAAATAGCCTTCAACAGCGTATTGCGTCACCGCCTTGGCGCCATTGCGTTTACTCATTTTTTCGCCCTGCTCGTTGAGCACGGTGGGAAGGTGCGCATACACCGGTGGCGCTTTGCCAAGGGCCTTGAAAATATTGATCTGGCGTGGTGTGTTGTTGACGTGGTCATCACCGCGAATGACGTGGGTGATCGTCATGTCAATGTCATCCACCACCACACAAAAGTTGTAGGTCGGCGTGCCAACCTGGCCCAAGGGTGCGGGGCGGGCAATGACCAGGTCGTCCAGCTCGTCATTGCTAATTTCAATTTGCCCTTTGACCTTGTCTTCCCACACCACCGAACCACCCTGCGGGTTTTTGAAACGCAACACCGGCATCACACCGTCGGGCACGGGCGGCAAGGCCTTGCCCGGCTCAGGCCGCCAGGTGCCGTCGTAACGCGGTTTTTCTTTGGCCAGCGTCTGGCGCTCACGCAAGGCATCCAGCTCCGTCATGCTCATGTAGCAGGGGTAGACATGGCCGGCAGCAACCAGCTCTGCCAGCACGGCTTTGTAGCGCTCAATGCGCTGCATTTGATAGAACGGGCCTTCGTCGTAATCCAGACCCAGCCACGCCATGCCTTCGATGATCACATCCACAGACGCCTGCGTGGAGCGGTCTTCGTCGGTGTCTTCAATGCGCAGAATAAAGTCGCCGCCCGTAGCGCGGGCAAACGCCCACGGGTAAAGCGCCGAGCGAATATTGCCCAGGTGAATGAACCCGGTGGGGGATGGGGCAAAACGAGTACGTGTTTTCATTTTTATTCTTCGGGATTGGGCAACGCCAGACGCGAGTTGTCGTCCAGCCCCTCTTCACCGCCAACACGGTTGGCGTTCAGGCGGGCGATATCCGCAGAAGTGATGTCACCCGTCACATACACGCCGTCAAAGCAGGAAGCGTCAAACCCCTTGATGCGGGTGCTCAGCTTGCCAATGGCATTTTTCATGCCGTCAACATCCTGGTAAATCAGCGCGTCGCAGCCAATGATTTCGCGGATCTGCTCTACCGTGCGGTTGTGCGCGACCAGTTCTTTGCTGGTGGGCATGTCAATGCCATACACATTGGGGTATCGCACCGGCGGCGCGGCACTGGCCAGGTACACCTTGCGGGCACCGGCATCGCGTGCCATCTGCACGATCTCGTGGCTGGTGGTACCGCGCACGATGGAATCATCCACCAGCAGCACGTTGCGGCCCTTGAATTCACTGGCGATGGCATTGAGTTTTTGGCGCACTGATTTCTTGCGCACGGACTGCCCCGGCATGATGAAAGTGCGCCCCACGTAGCGGTTTTTCACAAAGCCTTCACGGTACGGCAGACCCAACAATTGCGCGAGCTGCGCAGCGCTGGGACGGCTTGATTCCGGGATGGGGATGACCACGTCGATCTCATTGGGCGGCACGGTGGAGATCACTCGCTTGGCCAGTGCCTCACCCAGGTTCAAACGCGCCTGGTAGACCGAGATGCCGTCCATCACCGAATCGGGCCGGGCCAGATACACAAATTCAAAAATGCAGGGGTTCAGCACCGGGGCATCGGCACATTGTTGTGCATGGACGTTGCCCTGCAAGTCGATGAAAATCGCCTCGCCGGGTTCAATGTTGCGGTCAAATACGTGCGAGGTGCCTTCCAGCGCCACCGATTCGCTGGCCAGCATCCAGGTATCGGCACCGCGGCCCAGGCACAGGGGCCGGATACCGAATGGGTCCCGAAACGCCAGCACGCCATGCCCGGCGATCAGCGCAATCACGGCATACGAGCCTTTGATGCGCCGATGCACATTGCGCACAGCCGCAAAAATATCAGCCGGTTGAAGTGGCAAGCCGCGCGTGGTTTTCTCGATCTCATGCGCGAGCACGTTGAGCAGCACCTCAGAGTCACTCTCGGTATTGATGTGCCGATGGTCTTCGCTGAACAGCTCGTTTTTGAGAGCCTTGGCATTGGTCAAATTGCCGTTATGCACCAACACGATGCCAAACGGTGCATTCACGTAAAACGGCTGCGCTTCTTCCTCGCTGTAGGCATTACCGGCGGTGGGGTAACGCACCTGGCCCAGGCCACAATTGCCCGGCAGCGAGCGCATGTTGCGAGTGCGAAACACATCGCGCACCATCCCCTTGGCCTTGTGCATAAAGAACTTGCGCTCTTGCTGGGTGACGATACCCGCGGCATCCTGGCCACGGTGTTGCAACAGCAGCAGCGCGTCATAAATCAACTGGTTCACAGGTGCGTTGCTGACAACGCCGACGATTCCACACATTAGGGTAGGTACTTTCCAAAATCTTGCGGCAAAACCGGCTTCAATCCTTTGAGTGCGGCCTTCAATAGCCCCGCCCCCATCGACTCGTTCCACCAAACACTGGCCTTCATGGGGGTCGTGGCAATGACCACCGTGACTGCCAGCAAAATAACGAGGCCTCGCACCAGGCCAAAAGCAGCCCCCAGCACGCGATCCATCGGGGCCAGGCCCACCGCGCTGACCAGCTTCTTGATCAATGCGGCCAGCAGGCCACCCGCAAAAACTGCGGCAATAAAAGTCAACACAAAACCAGCTGCGTAACGGGCGGGGTCTGCCGCGCCGGACATGGGCAGCTTTTGAGCCACATCGGGCGCAAACCACTGCGCCAGCACAAAGGCTGCGACCCAGGTGACCAGCGAGATGACCTCATACACCAAACCGCGCCACGCGCCCATCAATAGCGACAGCAGAAGCACGGCCAAAAAAACCCAATCCAGAATCGGCAAAGTCGCCATCAACGCGATGGCCTTATAGCGTCAACAAGGTGGCCGTCAGCGCCAACGACTTGATTTTTTGTACGGCTTTTTCGGCTTCGGCTTTGTCACTGAACGGCCCCACCCGAACACGCGTGCGCGGGCCGTCTTTGGTGTCTACCACCTGGGTGTAGGTTTTCAAGCCAGCGTGCTCCACTTTGGCACGGGCTTCTTTGGCGCGGGCGGCGTCGGCAAAAGCGCCGATCTGGACGACAAACCGTTCTTCTGTTGCCGCAGGCTTGCCGTCCAGCAAGGCCTGGGCTTTGGCGCTGTCTTGTGCCTTGGCTGCAGCCTTTGCGTCTACTTTGGGTTCGACCTTGGATTCAGGTTTAGGTTCTGATTTTGGTTCAGCTTTCGACTCAGATATTGCTACGTTTTTTGCAGCATCAATTGCAGTCTTGACGGGGACTACAGGCACTTTTTCTTCTGATTTCTTGGGCGGTACTTCTTCTTTGAGCTCGGTGATGATCTCGGCAGGTTTGGCCAGCGCAGGCACCGGGGTTGACGTGGCGGCGGCAGGGGCTGCCACCACGGGTCGCCCCTTGTTCTTGTCGGGGATCTCAATCGGTATGTCCACTGCGATGGGGCGAGGCTGGCTGTCAAACAGCATGGGGAAACCAATCACCCCGGCCAGCACCAGCACGGCCGCGCCAATCAGGCGGTGCATGGCCCGCTTGCGCATGGCCTCAATGCTCTCGGATTTCGGGGAGGGGGCTGCTTTGTCGTCGCTGCCCTTTCGGAACTTGAAAAAGGCCATGATTTTCAGATGCTGGAAGTAAGCAGGTCGGGACTCAGGGCTTGAAACGGAAGGCTCAGGTTTGAAGGTGTTTGGCGAGCATTCGGGGCACCCCGTTTTGCAGCACGCCGCCCACCGTGTAGAACGAACCAAAGACAACGATTCTATCAGCGGGGTCTGCCACCGCGATGGCCGCCTGCAGCGCCACCATGGGGTCAGCATAGGTCTGCGCGGTGGCTTCACTGCGCGTATTTTGGGCCAGCCAGCGGGCTTTCAAACCCGCCGCCGAATCGGCCCGCGCGGTAGGCAAATCGGTGAAGTACCACTTGTCAATCAGCGGGTTGACCTTGGTCAGCATGGTGGTCAGGTCTTTGTCGGCCATGGCGCCAAACACCGCGTGGGTGGTGGGGAAGTAACCCATCGCATCCAGGTTCGCCGCCAGCGCTGCCACCGAATGCGGGTTGTGCGCCACATCCAGCACCAAGTGTGGCTCCCCCGGAATGATCTGAAACCGCCCCGGCAGCTCCACAAACGCCAGCCCGTTGCGTACTGCCTGCGCCGTGACCGGCAGTTGCTCACGCAAGGCCGTCAACGCCGCCAGCACACCGGCCGCATTGACGAGCTGATTGGCCCCGCGCAGCGCCGGATAGGCCAGCCCGCTGTAGCGCCGGCCCCGGCCCGCCCAGCCCCACTGCTGCTTGTCCCCCGACACGTTGAAATCGTGACCAAAGCGCCAGATGTCGGCGTCAATTTCCTTGGCGCGGTCCAGCACACTTTGCGGTGGCATGGGGTCACTCACCACCACGGGCCGCCCAGTACGCATGATGCCGGCCTTCTCGAAGCCAATGGCCTCACGGGTGTTGCCCAAAAACTCCATGTGGTCCAGGTCGATGCTGGTGATCACTGCGCAGTCAGGGTCAATGATGTTGACGGCATCCAGCCGGCCGCCGAGGCCCACTTCAAGAATGGCCACGTCGAGATGGGAGCGGGCCATCACATCCAGAATCGCCAGGGTGGTGAATTCGAAGTAGGTGAGCGTGATTTCATCATCAAATTGCTCACAAGTCCCCGCCAATCTTGAAAAGCTTGCTACTAATTCAGTAGCATCTACCGATTCGCCTTGTAGCCGCAGCCGCTCCTCAAACCGCACCAGATGCGGCGAGGTATACACCCCGGTGCGGTAACCCGCCTGTATCAGGATGGATTCCAGCATCGCGCAGGTCGAGCCTTTGCCGTTGGTGCCCGCTACGGTAATCACCGGGCAATTGAGCTTGAGCGCCATGCGGTCGGCCACGGCTTTGACGCGCTCCAACCCCATGTCGATAGATTTGGGATGCTGCTGCTCGCACCAGGTCAGCCAGTCGGCCAGGGTTTGGGGAAGAGAATTTGGGTGGCTTGTCATAGGTGTTGGATTGTCGCCCACGGGCCATTTTCTGGTGAAATGCGGCATGATGGAGACATGAACTCTAACCCCGTCACCCCGCACGTCATTGTGTATGGCATCCCCAACTGCGACACCGTCAAAAAGGCCCGCGACTGGCTCACAGCCCACGGCTTAGGCTATGAATTTCACGATTTCAAGAAACAGGGACTGCCACTATTCGAGATTGAGCGCTGGATAGAAGCAGTCGGATTTGAGAAGTTACTGAACCGGCGCGGGCCGACCTGGCGCAAGCTGGATGACGCTGTTCAGGCCAGTGTGGTGGATGCAGCCAGCGCGGTGGCGGTGATGAAGCTCAATGCGAGTGTGATCAAGCGGCCGGTGGTGCAGTGGCCGAATGGTGAGATCACGGTTGGGTTTGATGCTGAGGTGTGGGCGGGGTTGGCGGTCAGCGTCACCCAACAGACCGATGCTGGCAAAGAGGTCATCATCACAACCCGTGGCAAGCGTGCATATCGCCTGCTGCCCACCGTCAGATCGCTGGTGAGCGCGCCAGTTCCGGACATCACTGCCCTCGCCAAACAATCAAAGCCCTACACAGGCACAAAAGAGGGGACGGAACAAAGCGCTGACAGGGGCAGCTTTGTCGCAGACTGGCGCGCTCAGAACGAACGTTTCTAGCGGTAGCTGCCCAGCCTGAATTGCCTTGTGCGTGGTGCCGACGCCCTGCACTTGGCGGTAGCGGCGCGCAGCAACATCACCCACTTTGCGAGTCTGGACAAGACGCAGCGGGTTGCGGCGGGCCAATGGTTAGTGGGAATTGAGTGTGTGCCTTGCCGCTTGGGAGTGATGGAACGGTCGGCTACCAGCAATAGAGCCCCGCTTAAAATCCCCAATATGACTACCTCAAAACTTGACGGCGTGTCCGTCGCTACCCAAGCCAGTGTTTACTTTGACGGCAAATGCATCAGCCACGGCGTGACGTTTGCGGACGGCACCAAAAAATCGGTCGGAGTGATCTTGCCTGCCACCTTGACGTTCAACACCGGCGCCCCTGAAATCATGGAATGCACGGGCGGGGCTTGTGAATACAAACTGACTGGCACCGACGTGTGGGTCAAATCAATCGAGGGCGAACAATTCAGCGTCCCCGGCAACTCCAAGTTCGAGATTCGCGTGGCTGAGGGCTTTGCGGCTTACCACTACATCTGCCACTTCGGCTAAGCACACAAAGACACTTAGACATTTATTCAGCCATGGCCACTATCCTCCAACACCTTCCCGCCCAGCAAAAAGTCGGCATCGCTTTCTCAGGTGGGCTTGACACCAGCGCCGCTCTGCACTGGATGAAACTCAAGGGCGCGATTCCCTACGCCTACACGGCCAACCTGGGCCAGCCTGACGAACCGGACTACGACGAAATTCCGCGCAAAGCCATGGAATACGGGGCCGAGAAAGCCCGCCTGATTGACTGCCGCCGCCAGCTGGCTGAAGAAGGCATTGCCGCCCTGCAGGCCGGTGCATTCCACATCTCCACCGCTGGCGTAACCTACTTCAACACCACGCCGCTGGGCCGCGCTGTCACGGGCACCATGCTGGTGGCTGCGATGAAAGAAGATGACGTCAACATCTGGGGTGATGGCAGCACCTTCAAAGGCAACGACATTGAGCGTTTTTACCGCTACGGTTTGCTGACCAACCCGTCGCTCAAAATCTACAAGCCCTGGCT
Organism: Burkholderiales bacterium; assembly: GCA_031419575.1. GTDB lineage: Bacteria > Pseudomonadota > Gammaproteobacteria > Burkholderiales > Burkholderiaceae_C > JANYCG01. Next base: position 14,095 of record JANOLC010000260.1, read on the forward strand.
GGACCAGTTGTTCATCGACGAGCTGGGTGGCCGTGCCGAGATGTCGGCCTTCATGACCCAAGCGGGTTTTGGCTACAAGATGTCGGCCGAAAAAGCTTATTCGACCGACTCCAACATGCTGGGTGCGACGCACGAAGCCAAAGACCTGGAGTTTCTGAACAGCGGCATGAAGATCGTCAACCCCATCATGGGTGTGCCGTTCTGGAAAGACGAATGCGTCGTGAAGGCCGAAGAAGTGAGTGTGCGCTTCTCTGAGGGCCGCCCGGTGGCGCTGAATGGCGTGGAATACACTGACCTGGTCGCGCTGATTCTGGAAGCCAACCGCATCGGCGGGCGCCACGGCCTGGGCATGAGCGACCAGATCGAGAACCGCATCATCGAAGCCAAAAGCCGCGGCATCTACGAAGCGCCTGGTCTGGCGCTGCTGTTCATTGCCTACGAGCGCCTGGTCACTGGCATCCACAACGAGGACACCATCGAGCAGTACCGAGACAGTGGTCGCAAACTCGGCCGTCTGCTTTACCAAGGGCGATGGTTTGACTCGCAGGCCATCATGCTGCGGGAGACCGCTCAGCGCTGGGTAGCCCGTGCCATCACCGGGGAAGTTACGCTGGAGCTGCGCCGGGGCAATGACTATTCACTGCTCAACACCGAATCCGCCAACCTCACCTACAAGCCCGAGCGTCTGAGCATGGAAAAGGTGGAAGACGCGCCGTTTACCCCACTGGACCGCATTGGACAACTCACCATGCGCAACCTGGACATTGTGGACACGCGCGAGAAACTGGCGATTTATGCGCAGACCGGCCTGTTGTCACTGGGTGTGGGTGGCACGCTGGCCAGCCTGGTGGATGGGGATAAGGTGGTCAAGTGAGCGGGGCAGTCGCTATGACCGCTCACTATTCAATAGCAAACTATTGAATAATTACGGGGACTTCAGGCTGATTTAAGGGTGAACTTATTCACCCTCAAATCATCATCAACTACAACACCACCGGCTCTGGTTCCAGCCGTATGCCAAAGCGCTCGTACACGCTGGTTTGAATCGCTTTGGCCAGTGTCATCACCTCGCCGCCGGTGGCTCCGCTGACCGAATTGGGATCGCCGCGGTTCACCAGCACCAGCGCCTGTTTCTCGTACACGCCCGCCTGGCCGACTGACTTGCCCTTCCAGCCACAGGCATCAATCAGCCATCCCGCTGCGAGCTTCACCGAGCCATCGGCCAGCTGGTAATGCACGATGCGCGGCTCGCGGGCGATGATGTCGGCGCATTGCTCTCGGGTAACGGTGGGGTTTTTGAAGAAGCTCCCAGCATTGCCGATGACCTTGGGGTCGGGCAATTTCGCGCGGCGAATCTCGCAAATCCAGTCGAACAGTTGCTGGGCGCTGGGTGTTGCGATGCCGGTTTGAGCGATTTTTTTGTCCAGATCGGTATAACCCAGCACCGCCCTCCAGGGCTTGGGCAGGCGAAATCGCACCTTGGTGATGAGCGCCCTGCCCGCCAGACCCAAGCCTGAAGCGGTAGCAGCGTGTTTGAACACCGAGTCGCGGTAACCAAAGCCACACTGGGCGGCGTTGAGCGTGAATTCTTCAGCGGTGACCAAATTCACCGCGTCCAGCGACTCAAACCGGTCTTGCAGCTCCACGCCGTAGGCGCCGATGTTTTGCACCGGAGTGGCACCCACGGTGCCTGGAATCATCGCCAGATTTTCCAGCCCGGGATAGCCCTCACGAATAGTCCAGGCCACAAAATCGTGCCAGTTCTCACCAGCACCGGCCTCTACGATGAAGGCTTTGGGGGTGTCTTCAATGAGGAGGCGACCCATCAACTCCACCTTGAGCACCAGGGGTTTCACATCCCCGGTCAGCACCAGGTTGCTGCCGCCACCCAACACAAATTTCGGGCTCGTGCCAAGTTCAACGTGGCCTATGACCTGGCGCACATCGTCCAGGCTGGTGATGCGCACCATGGAAAGCGCCTTGGCCACGATATGGAAGGTGTTAAAGGGCTGGAGGGGGACGTTTTTCTCGACTAACATCCAAGGATTGTCGCACCGAGAAACCTGCCATGCCCTCTTTTGATACCGTCTGTGAAGCCAACCTTGCCGAGGTTAAAAACGCCGTGGACAACACCGCTAAAGAAATCGGCACCCGCTTTGATTTCAAGGGCACACCCGCCGCCATTGAGCTGAAAGAAAAAGAGATCACGCTGATTGGCGATGCCGAATTTCAGCTGTCGCAGGTGGAAGATATTTTGCGCAACAAGCTCACCAAACGCAGCGTAGACGTGCGTTTTCTGGACAAGGGCGATGTGCAAAAAATGGGTGGCGACAAGGTCAAACAAGTCATCAAGGTGCGCAACGGCATTGAGACCGAGGTCTCCAAAAAGATCCAGCGCATGATCAAGGACAGCAAGCTTAAGGTGCAGGCCGCCATTCAGGGTGATGCGGTACGTGTCACCGGGGCCAAACGAGATGACTTGCAAGCGGCGATGGCGCTGATCAAAAAAGACATTCCGGATATTCCCCTGAGCTTCAATAATTTTCGGGACTAGCGTGCGCCCCGCCCTGCCCCGTCGCCAACATTCTGCCGTCTTGGCAGGTCTGGCCGTGGTGTGGGCCGTATCGGCAACAAACGCCTGGGCCCAGGCTGTCACGCTCTCGGGCATGCTGGGCGGCAAGGCATTGTTAATTGTGGATGGTGCGCCGCCCAAAGCTGTCGCGGCGGGTCAGACCCATCAAGGCGTGAAAGTCATCTCTACCCAGGGCGACCAGGCTGTGCTGGAATTTGGCGGCAAGCAATACCCCATGCGCGTGGGGGATGCGCCCGCCAGCGTGGGTGCCGGTTCGGTTGGGCCGTCGTCAGGCACCCGCATCACCATGGCTGCAGGCACGGGCGGGCACTTCATCAGCCAGGGGCAAATCAATGGCCGTGCGGTACAGCTGGTGGTGGATACCGGGGCCACCTCGGTCAGCATTGGGGTGGATGACGCCCAGCGCATTGGCCTGAACTACAAGGCCGGGCAAGAAATCAAGCTCTCCACCGCCAATGGCATCGCGCAGGGCTGGCGCGTCAAGCTCAATTCCATGCGCGTGGGCGATGTCGATGTGTATGACGTGGACGCGGTCGTCACCGCCGGGTCCATGCCTTATGTGCTGTTGGGCAACAGTTTTTTGACTCGCTTCCAGATGACGCGCAATAACGATCAGCTGGTGCTGGTAAAGCGGTTCTAAGTGAGTGCGATGGCCCCCTCCAAGCCCACGCCATCTTTCACATCCTCGTCGGTCACCGTTCAGTCAGAGAACGAATACGAAGACCTGCTGGGTTTGTGGTCTGACCTGGAGGCAGGCTTGGGCATCATCCTGGCCAGCCCAGGCAGCATTCAGGAGTTTGACAAGCGCGTTTTGCAGTACGACCGCTGGATGCAGGCGCTGCTCAAACACGATGCCGATGTAGGCTTGTATTTGCTGTTTCAGCTGGCAACCAATTCTTCTGTGGGGTACAGCGCCTCGCACGCGCTGGTGTGCGCGGTGTTGTGCCACCTGATTGCCGTTGAATTGCAGATCAGTCCCGAGGAACGCAACAGCCTGGTGCATGCCGCGCTGACCATGAACATTGCCATGACCACCGTGCAGGATGAGCTGGCCGGGCAAACCGAGAAACCCACACCGAAGCAGGTGGAGGTCATTCAGAGCCACGCGTTCAAAGGCGGGCTGATGCTGGCCAACCTGAAGGTGGTGGACGAGTTGTGGCTGGACATCATTTCGATTCACCACGACGACAAAACCGAAAAAGGCAGCTTGCGCCTGATTCCCCCGGCCGATCGCCTCGCCCGCATTTTGCGCACCATAGACCGCTATGCCGCGATGATCAGCCCGCGCAAATCTCGCTCCGGGCGCAGCACGGCGGAGTCAGTACGGTCCATCATTTCGGGTGCGGCGGACAAATCGGACGATGTTGGGCATTCGCTGATTCGCGCGGTAGGCTTGTACCCGCCGGGCAGCTTTGTGCGCATGGACACCGGCGAAGTTGCGGTGGTGATGCGCCGATCGAGCAAAGTGAGCTTGCCGCATGTGGCCATCGTGATTGACGCTCAGGGCAAGTCCGAACGCCATCCCCGCCTGCACCCCACGGCCGCGACAGAGTCCAAAATTGAAGCCGCCATTGCCGCCTCAGCCGTGCACCTGCGACTAAACCACCATTTAATCTTGCAACTGGGCGCCTCCACGGCCCAGCAGGCTTAAGCTGTGACCTTGGAGCGTTGAGCGTCTTGCTACATATTAAGTAGCAAACTATTGACAATTGACGAGGACTTCAAGCATCTTCTACTCACAAACTCTTCTTTTGACCCAATTTGGACTCGGTGCCCTTGATCAGCTTGGAAATGTTTTCGGCATGGCGCCAGACCAGCAGCAAAGACATCACGGCAATGGCCAGCAAAACGCTCTTCTCCAGGTACCAAACTACGCCCGCGCCCACCGCGTAGTACACCGGTGCAAACACAGCTGATACCAGCGACGCCAGCGACGAAAACCGGAAGAAAAAAGCCACGATCACCCAGGTGAGCATCGTCGCCAGCCCCAGCCAGCCGCTGATGCCCAGCAACACGCCCAGTGCCGTCGCCACGCCTTTACCGCCCTGAAACCGGAAGAACACGGGCCACAAATGTCCTGAAAATGCGGCCAGCCCCACCATGGCCAGCGTGCCATCTTCCAGCCCATAAGGCTTGCCCAACCAGCGCACCAGCATCACCGGCAGCCAGCCCTTGAACCCGTCCATGAACAGCGTGGCGATGGCCGCTAGTTTGGAGCCCGAGCGCAACACATTGGTGGCACCGGGGTTTTTGCTGCCGTAAGTGCGCGGGTCGTTGAGCCTCATCACGCGGCTGATAATGACCGCAAACGAGAGCGACCCCATCAAATACGCTGCCACAACGGCCAGCAGGGGGTAAAAAGTTTGCAATTCCAACCCAAATTCCTTCAAACCAGACTCCTTCAATCCAAGAGCGCACACTGTACTGCTTTTGCACTCAGCAGTTGCACGCAAACCGCCGGGTCAATCCCCACCAGGTAGCCGCGTCGCCCGCCGTTGATCAAGATGCGCGGCAAAGCCAGCACGGTTTCCTCGACGTAAATTGGCATGGACTTGCGCGTGCCAAACGGCGACGTGCCGCCCACTAAATAACCGCTGTGCCGGCTCGCCACCTCGGGCTTGCACGGCTCCACCGATTTGGCCCCGATCTGCCGCGCCAGGTTCTTGGTGGACACCTTGCGGTTACCGTGCATCAACACAATCAGCGGCTTGGCGTCCTGGTCCTGCATGACCAGCGTTTTGATGACCATGAACGGGTCAAACCCCAGTACCTCGGCACTGTGCTGCGCCCCGCCGTGTTCCAAGTATTCGTAAGGGTGCTCGGTGTAAACCACCTGGTTGGCTTTGAGCCATTGGGTGGCGGGGGTTTCGGAGATGTGGTCTTTTTTGGACATGGGACCTAAAAAACTCTAAGCACCAACCTCAAAGCGCCGGGTCGCGAATCTCCCATCGCACTGCGTCAATTTTCGCCAGCAACTCGGGGGACAACGTGGTTCCGTAGGCGTCCAAATCTTCGTCGAGTTGCGCCACGGTGGTGACTCCGATGATGGTGCTGGCCACGCGCCAGCTGGTGTAGCAAAACGCCAGTGCCATCTGGGTGGGGGTCAGGCCGTGTTCGCGGGCGAGCGCGTTGTAGCGACGCGCAGCAGTCAGTGCTTCCGGGCGGCCCCAGCGCTGTTTTTGCATGGCATCGTATTTGGCAATGCGAGCCATCTTGGGCGCGCCCGGGCCGGTGGTGCCGGAGAGATCATATTTGCCGGTTAGCAGGCCAAAACCCAGCGGTGAATAGGGGATGTGCGACACGCCCAGGCGGTGCATGGTCTCGTCCAGGCCGTTGTCCACCGTGCGGTTGACCAGGCAATACGGATTTTGCACGGTGGCGATGCGCGGCAGACCCAGTTGCTCGGCCACGCGCACAAACTCGTGCACACCATACGGCGTTTCGTTGGACAAACCAATGGCGCGCACTTTGCCGGCGCGGATCAAGCCACCCAGCGTTTCCAGCTGCTCTTGCACCGAGATGACGGAGACGTCTTTAGCCGGGTCGAAATACACCTGGCCGAAAGCGGGCACGTGGCGCGCGGGCCAGTGGATCTGGTAGAGGTCGATCACATCGGTTTTCAGGCGCTTGAGCGAAGCCTCGCAGGACTCGACGATGTCTGCCGACGTCAGGCCATCGGTGCGACCATTGCGAAGCCAGTTCATGCCGCGTGGCGGGCCTGCCAGTTTGGTGGCCAGCACCAATTTTTGGCGCGCGCCAGGGTTCTTGGTGAACCAGTTGCCAATGATGGTTTCAGTGGCACCGTAAGTTTCGGCGCGGGTCGGCACTGAATACATCTCGGCCGTATCGATGAAGTTGATGCCACGCTCCAGCGTGCGGTCCAGGATGGCGTGGGAAGTGGCTTCATCCACCTGCTCGCCAAAGGTCATGGTGCCCAGGCAAATGGGGGTGACGTGCAGGTCGCTGCGGCCAAGTTGTATTGTTTTCATGGGAAAAAGTTCGGGTGGCAAATGAATGGAGGAAGCAGTTTACTGGTTGGCCTGCGATCAGGCTTTGGCCCGTGCTTTGGCTCGTTCTTCTTCCTGCAGGCGCAAGATGCGGCGCTGCACCTTGCCAGTGGTCGTCATGGGCAGCGCGTCTACAAATTCGATCTCTTTGGGATACTCATAAGGGGCGAGCTTGCCTTTGACGTGATTTTGCAGTTGCAGCACCAGTTCAGTATCAAATTGCTCGCTAGTCCTCGTGGATTGGGCACGGATAGCTATGAAATCAGGAGCAAGTACCACGTAGGCCTTGACCAGCGCGCCGCGTGCCGCGTCAGGTTTGGGCACCACGGCCGCGTTGGCAACCGCCGGGTGCTTGACCAGGCAGTTCTCCACCTCGCCCGGGCCAATACGGTAACCTGCGGCCTTGAATACATCGTCGGCGCGGCCCTGGAACCAGAGGTAACCGTCGGCATCCCGCGTGGCCAGATCGCCGGTGCGGCACCAGTCACCCGTGAATTTGGCTGCGGTGGCGGCGTCGTTTTTCCAGTAGCCCAAAAAGAACACTGGGTCGGGGTGACCATGCACGTCAAAGCGGTTAACCGCCACATCGCCGGGCACGTTCACCGGGCATTCGTTGCCGTCGTCGTCGATCACCTGCACGCGGTGGCCGGGGTAGGCTTTGCCCATGCTGCCGGGTTTGGACGGCCAAAACCGATTGCAATTTCCGACGACGTAGTTGATTTCTGTTTGTCCGAACATTTCATTAGGGCGCACACCCAGTTGGTCTTCACAGTAGCTGAACACGGCATCGCCCACCGCCTCGCCCGCACTCATGATGGCCTGCAGCTTGAGTTTGAACTGCTGTCGCACCGTCAACCGGGGCTTGGCCGGATAGGCCTTCATCATCGCCTTGAGTGCGGTGGGGAAGATGAAGGTGTGGGTCACACCCTGGTCACGCATCAGCTCCAGCGCAGCCTGCGGGCTGAAGCGGCCGTTAAAGGCGACGATGCTGCAACCAAAGTACAGGGTGGGCAGCAGCGCGTCCATCAGGCCGCCGGTCCAGGCCCAGTCGGCGGGAGACCAGAACACCGCCGTGGAATCCAAAGCTTTTTGCCCTTCGACAAGCTCAGGGCGAACGGAGGGATCGAAACCAAACCAGTTCTGGCTGCACACAAAACCGGTCAGGTTGCCGAGCAGGGCGCGGTGCGGGATCAGCGCGCCCTTCGGCTGACCTGTGGTGCCGCTGGTGTAGATCAGCACGGCGGCCTCATGCGCCAAGGTGTCAGCGGGGGTGAACTGGTCGCTCGCTTGCGCCAGCACTTGGGCGTAGTTGACTTCCAAATCAGCGTCCAAATCCGCGCCATCGCCATCACTCACCACCAGCGTAAACCGCAGCAGCGGGCACTCGCTGGCGACTTCCTGCAGATTCGGCAGCGCTGCCGCGTCGCAAATCGTCGCCACGGCGTCGCTATCGGTCAGGCGGTAGGCCAGCGCCTCTGGGCCGAACAGCATGGACAGCGGCATAGCCACAGCCCCCAACTGCAACACCGCGATGTAGGCCACTGCCGTCTCAAACCGCTGCGGCATGACGATAGCCACTCGGTCGCCACGCTGCACACCTCGCCCTTTCAGCACATTGGCCAGGCGATTGGCTTGCTGCTGCAATTGGGCGTAGGAATGACCCAAAGTCCCCGTCATATGGACTTTGATAGCTATTCTTTTTGTAGCATCTGGCAAGGCAGCCCAGCGTGCGCAGCAGACCTGGGCCATGTTGAAGTGCTCGGGCACCAGCCACTGAAAGCCCTGGTGCAGTGCGGCGTAGCCATCCGCCACGGGGGTCTTCGCCTGTTGGGGCTTGAAGGCTTTGGTGGCGACAGGTTTGTCGCGGGGTTGACTGGCTTTCAAGGTATCTCCTGCTTCTCTTTCGTATGATCGACCGAATGTACCAAGCCACCCGAATTTCCCGCAGCGAGTTTGTCCCTATCCGCCATCTGCAATACCACGTGCGCCTGTGGGGCGAGCCCCGCGCGGGCGTGGCCCCGTTGGTGCTGGTGCACGGCTGGATGGATGTGGCGGCAAGTTACCAGTTTCTGGTGGATGCGCTGTCTGATGCGTTTGCCAACGACCGCCTCATCATCGCCCCCGACTGGCGCGGCTTTGGCCTAACCACGGCCGCGCCAGTGGACAACTATTGGTTCAACGACTACGTGGCCGATCTGGACTTTTTGATCGATCATTATTCACCCGGCACACCGGTGGACCTGGTCGGCCACAGCCTGGGTGGCAATGTGGTGATGCACTACGGCGGCGCGCGGCCCGAACGCCTGCGCCGTCTTGTCAACCTGGAGGGTTTCGGCATGCCCGCCGGTAAGGCGGCGAACGCACCCAAACGGCTGGCATCCTGGCTGGACGAGTTGAAGGCCCTGGGCCGGGGCGAACTGGCGATGAAAAGTTACGCCAGCCTGGATGGTGTGGCCCAACGTTTGATGAAGACCAACCCCCGGCTGGCGCGCGACGAGGCAGGCCGAAGCCGCGCCGCCTGGTTGGCGCAGCACTGGGCGGCGCAGAACGGCTCGGGCCAATGGGACATTCTGGGTGATGCGGCCCACAAAATTGCCGGGCCACTGGTCTCTCGGGTGGAAGAAATCCTGGCCCTGTACGCCGCCATCACCGTGCCCACACTGTTTGTGGACACCGCCGAAGACTCCATGCGCGGCTGGTACGGCGACCGATTCACGCTGGCTGAATTTAACGAGCGCATCAAATCTGTCGCCCACCTGAAGCAGGCCCGCATTGAGGACGCCGGCCACATGCTGCACCATGACCAGCCGGAAGCTTTGGCGCGGTTAATTGAGGAATTTCTGGCCTGAGCGTGGCGTGAATTTGCGCCGGGAGTTGCTAGCGTGCGACGTGAGAAAATGCCGGATTATTTAGAGGGCTGGTCGTTGTCACTTCGAAACGTGGCGCAACGCGGCCTCCTTTTTCAGCTCATCTCAAGGCACACCTCATGGACATCGAACGCATCAACCAAATTGGCACACAACTCTCAGACCTGAGCGCTCGCACCATTGAATTACGGGGGTATCTTTGACTACCCTGCCAAAGCCGAACGCCTGAGAACCGTCAACGCCTCGCTTGAAGACCCCACCGTATGGAACGATTCCAAGCGCGCCCAGGAGCTGGGCCGGGAAAAAAAAGCGCTGGATGGCGTGGTTGAAACCCTGGACAACCTGACCAGCGAGATCGCCGACAACACCGAGCTGTTTGACATGTCCAAGATGGACAACGACGAGGCTGGCCTGATCACCATCGAACAAGACACCGCAAAACTCGCTGCCACCATTGAGCAGCTGGAATTCCGGCGCATGTTCAGCAACCCGGCAGATCCGCTGAACTGCTTTCTGGACATCCAGTCCGGCGCGGGTGGCACCGAGGCTTGCGACTGGGCCAGCATGTTGCTGCGCCAGTACCTGAAATACGCCGAACGCAAGGGCTTCAAGACCACCATCGAAGACGAAACGGCGGGTGACACGGCCGGCATCAAGGGGGCCACTATCAAGATCGAGGGCGAATATGCCTTTGGCCTGCTGCGCACTGAAACCGGCGTGCACCGCCTGGTGCGCAAGTCGCCATTCGACTCGTCGGGTGGCCGCCACACCAGCTTTGCCAGCGTGTTTGTGTACCCCGAAATCGACGACTCGATCGAGATCGACATCAACCCCAGCGACGTGCGCACCGACACCTTTCGCGCGTCGGGCGCGGGTGGCCAGCACATCAACAAGACCGACTCGGCCGTGCGCCTGACCCACCTACCCACCGGTATCGTGGTGCAGTGCCAGGACGGCCGCAGCCAGCACAGCAACCGCGACGTCGCCTGGAAGCGTCTGCGCAGCCGCCTGTATGACTTTGAGTTGCGCAAGCAGCAGGAAGCCCAGCAAAAACTCGAAGACACCAAAACCGACGTGGGCTGGGGCCACCAAATCCGCAGCTATGTGCTGGACAACAGCCGCATCAAGGACCTGCGCACCAACGTCGAAGTGTCCGCCACGCAGAAGGTGCTGGACGGAGATTTGGATGTGTTTATTGAAGCGTCGCTGAAGCAAGGCGTGTGATGCACACTGACGATGCAGGAAGCGTGCAGGGGCAATTTTTCGACAGGCCGCACCTAGAAAAATTAGCCCCCTCGGGGGGCAGCGAACCACGCGTAGCGGGGAGCGTGGGGGCAGCAGTTCAGGCGTTTATCTTCGACATGGACGGCACCATGATCGATTCCATGCCGCACCACACATCCACCTGGCTGGACTTTTCTCAAAAGCACGGCGTGGACATGGACATCGACGACCTGATGCACCGCACCACGGGTCGTACCGGGCTCGAATGTGTACGCTTGATCCTCGACCAGCCCCACATGGACGAAGCGCGGGCACGGGCACTGCTGTTTGATAAAGAACAGCTGTACCGCGATATTTTTGGCCCTATTTTCAAGGAAGTGGCGGGCTTTAGCACCTTCTATGCCGCAACCCGGGCACGTGGCCTGAAGGTGGGCGTGGGCACGGCGGGCGACATCCATAACGTGGACTTCGCGCTGGGCCATTTGAAAATGAACCCGCTGCCCGATGCCATTGCGCGTGGCGACGAGGGCCTGCCCGGCAAACCCGAGCCTGCTATATTTTTGGAAGCAGCCAAGCGAATGAATACGAGGACTTCAGGTTGTATTGTTTTTGAAGATGCACCTTTCGGCATTGAAGCGGCACGCCGGGCCGGGATGCGTGCGGTGGCGATTTGCACCAGCTATAGCCCGTCAGAACTGAGCGGCCCCCACGTGGTGGCGCATGCCGCCAATTACCTTGAACTGATGAACTCGAATTTTCTGGAGAATCTGAATGTTGTTATCTCTTGACGAAGCGCCGGGCGCCGCGGTGATTCACCGCGAGGCGTACACCCCCCCCGCCTACCTGATCGACACGGTAGACCTGACCTTCGACCTGGACCCCGTCAAAACCCGCGTGCTCAACAAGATGAGCCTGCGCCGCAACCCTGCCGTGGCGGCACAGCCCCTCAAACTCGATGGCGAAGACCTCAACCTTGCGCGCGTTCTGGTGAACGGTGCGGGCACCTCGTTCAAGATGGAGGGAACCCGCCTGGTGCTGGAGAATTTGCCTGAAGGCGAAGCGCCGTTTGACCTGGAAATCTTCACCACCTGCGCGCCCGCCAAAAACACCAAGCTGATGGGTTTGTATGTCAGCAACGAGTCGTTTTTCACCCAGTGCGAGGCCGAAGGCTTTCGCCGCATCACCTACTTTCTGGACCGCCCGGACGTGATGGCCAGCTACACCGTGACGCTGCGGGCTGACAAGCAGAAATACCCGGTGCTGCTGAGCAACGGCAACCTGGTAGACCACGGTGCGCTGGAGGATGGCCCCAACGGAGCCAGACACTTCGCCAAGTGGGTAGACCCCCACAAGAAGCCGTCCTACCTGTTTGCCCTGGTCGCCGGGCAACTGGTGTGCCGCGAGCAAAGCATCACCTCGCGTGCCGGCAAAGAGCACCTGTTACAGGTCTATGTGCGCCCCGGTGATCTGGACAAAACCGAACACGCGATGAATTCGCTGATGGCCTCGGTGGCCTGGGACGAGGCCCGCTTCAAGCTGCCGCTGGACCTGGAGCGCTTCATGATCGTCGCCACCAGCGACTTCAACATGGGTGCCATGGAAAACAAGGGCCTGAACATCTTCAACACCAAGTACGTGCTGGCCAACCAGGCTACCGCCACCGACGCTGATTTTTCCAACATCGAGAGCGTGGTTGGCCACGAATATTTCCACAACTGGACGGGCAACCGCATCACCTGCCGCGACTGGTTTCAGCTCAGCCTCAAAGAAGGTTTGACCGTTTTCCGCGACCAGGAATTCAGCCAGGATCTGTGCGCCGAGCCCTCCGCCCGCGCCGTCAAGCGCATCGAAGACGTGCGCGTGTTGCGCACTGCGCAGTTCCCTGAAGACGCCGGCCCCATGGCCCACCCGGTGCGGCCCGACAGCTACATCGAAATCAACAACTTCTACACCGTCACCATTTACGAAAAAGGTGCCGAGGTGGTGCGCATGATGCAAACCCTGGCCGGCACACAGGCCACCGCCACGTCCGGGCGGGCCGGGTTTGAGCGCGGCATGAGTTTGTACTTTGAGCGCCACGATGGCCAGGCCGTGACCTGTGACGACTTTGCCCAGTCGATTGCCGACGCGAATCCGCACTCGGACCTGGCGCACCTACTTCCCCAGTTCAAGCGCTGGTACAGCCAGGCCGGCACGCCCCAGCTTCACGCGGCGGGCCGCTACGACGCCCAAGCCAAAACCTATACGCTGACGCTATCGCAAAGCTGTGCACCTACACCAGGGCAAGCCGAGAAGCTGCCGTTTGTCATCCCCGTGGCAATGGGCCTGGTCGGCGCGGACGGGGCCGACCTGCCGTTGCAACTGGTGGGCGAGTCTGCCGCAGCCGGTTATTCACGCGTGTTTGTGCTGACCGAAGACAGCCAGTCCTTGGTCTTCATCAACGTGCAGGCTGAAGCCCAGGGCGAGCCCGTGCCATCCATCCTGCGCGGCTTCTCGGCCCCGGTGCTGCTGTCGTTTGACTACACCGACGCGCAACTGCTCACACTGCTGGCACACGACTCAGACCCATTCAACCGCTGGGAAGCGGGCCAACGCCTGATGCTGCGGGATGCTACTAAATTAATAGCTAATAATGCAGACCTGGCGGGGACTATTGGCCTTAATGATGCCTGTATTGAGGCCATGCGCGGTGTTTTGCGTCACCCCACGCTGGATGCAGCGTTCAAGGAGCTGGTGCTCACCCTGCCATCCGAGACCTACATCGCCGAGCAATTGGACGTGGTGGACCCGCAGCGCATCCACGCCGTGCGCGAAGCCATGCGCGAGCAGATGGCCCGGGCCTTGTTTGTCGATTGGGAATGGGCGTTTGAAGCCCATCAGGACAACGGCGCGTACCGGCCTGACCCGGTCTCATCCGGTCGGCGCGCCCTGGCGAGTCTGGCGCTGAGCCAGCTCTGCCTGGCCGCGCGCGCCAGTGCCGATGTGGTCTGGCCCGGCAAGGCTTACCAGCGCTTCAAGGATGCGGGCAACATGACGGATCGCTTCAACGCCCTGAGCGCTCTGGTCAGCAGTGGCCACGCACTCGCGGCGCAGGCTCTGGCGCGTTTTCACACCCTGTTCAAGGACGAAGCCCTGGTGCTGGACAAATGGTTTGCCCTGCAAGCCGGTGTGTGCGACCGCAACGGCGATGTGCTACCTGCCGTACGCCAGCTCATGACCCATGCCGACTTCAGCCTGCGCAACCCGAATCGGGCGCGCAGCGTGATTTTCAGCTATTGCAATGCCAACCCGGGCGGTTTTCACCGGCCGGATGCCGCAGGTTATGTTTACTGGCGCGAACGCGTGATCGAACTGGACAGCATCAACCCGCAGGTCGCCGCCCGGCTGGCCCGTGCGCTGGACCGCTGGAAACGCCTGGCCGAGCCCTACCGCGCCGCCGCCCGCGAAGCCATCGCCCGCATCGCCGCCAAGCCCGACTTGAGCAACGACGTGCGCGAAGTAGTGAGCCGCGCTCTAGCCGACTGATATTGATAAGGGAACCCATGTCCAAAAATATTTCACTCACCCGCTACCTTGTTGAGCAACAACGCGAAGGGGGGCTCATTCCGGGCCAGCTGCGTCTGCTGTTGGAAGTGGTGGCGCGCGCCTGCAAAAGCATCAGCCAGGCTGTCAACAAAGGAGCCTTGGGCGGTGTGCTGGGCACGGCCGAATCCGAAAACGTGCAGGGTGAAGTTCAAAAGAAGCTCGACATCATCGCCAACGAGGTGCTGATCGAAGCCAACGAATGGGGCGGCCACTTGGCGGCCATGGCCAGCGAGGAGATGGAGGGCATTTACGTGGTGCCCAACCGCTACCCGCAGGGCGAATATTTGCTGCTGTTTGACCCGCTGGATGGGTCCAGCAACATCGACGTCAACGTCAGCATTGGCACCATCTTCAGCGTGCTGAAAAAACCCGAGGGCGCAGGCGTCTCGGAACAGGATTTTTTGCAGGCTGGCAACAAGCAGGTGGCGGCCGGGTACTGCGTTTACGGCCCCCAGACCACACTGGTGTTGACGGTGGGTGCCGGGGTGGCCATGTTCACCCTGGACCGCGAGCAGGGCTCGTTTGTGCTGACGCAAGAGAACGTCAAAATCCCCGCTGACACCAAAGAATTCGCCATCAACATGAGCAATATGCGGCACTGGGATGAACCAGTGAAGCGCTACATCGACGAATGCCTGCAAGGTAAAGACGGCCCGCGCGGCAAAGACTTCAACATGCGCTGGATTGCCAGCATGGTGGCTGACGTGCACCGTATCCTGACCCGCGGTGGCGTCTTCATGTATCCCTGGGACAAACGCGAACCCGAAAAACCCGGCAAGCTGCGCCTGATGTACGAGGCCAACCCCATGGGCTGGCTGGTCGAGCAGGCAGGCGGTGCCTGCACCAATGGCCAGCAACGCATTTTGGACATCGTGCCCGGCAAATTACACGAGCGCGTCAGCGTGTTCCTAGGTTCGAAAAACGAGGTTGAGCTGGCAACCCGGTATCACGCCCAGCCCTGAGGTTTGGGGTTTACGGCCAGCTATAATCCAAGGCTGTATTTAAAATTCAAGCCGGTGTAGCTCAGTCGGTAGAGCAGCTCATTCGTAATGAGAAGGTCGGGTGTTCGATTCATCTCTCCGGCACCAGTGGATATAAGGGTTTGCTGCTATTCATTTAGTAGCAAGCCCTTTCTTATTTGCGAGCTTACAGACTATTTACAGACTGCGGTACATCGAAACGTACCAAATTCACTAGATTTCAGGCAACAAAAAACCCAGCGGGTTAGGCTAGTTTGCTTATTTTGGCTTGTGTCTGAATTCCCACGGCGGCTCGGGTTCAGCATCGGCCCATAAACCACGCCTAGCTGCCTTGGCCTCATTTTCTGCATCAGCGTATACATTGCGATCAATCGCTGTCTGTTCACGCTCGTATGCTTTGTAATGCCACGCCAGCCCCCGTTGCACCTGCACCAGGTTCGCGTCTAAATCATTAACAAACACCTTTCCAACTTCACGCCCGTAGCGGTCTTTCTTATCGGTGTCTACGGTCACCGCATTATCAAAAACTAGGGCGCTCAGGCTTTCTTTCGAGCGCTGCCCGAATGGTTGCCCTTCTCTGGCGCATCAATGCCAGACAAGCGAATTTTGTGCCGAATCTTGACGGCGTCCAGAACTGTGATGGTGTCGCCATCGGCCACACCCACGACGCGACCTTCGATGTTTGCAGCAAAAGTATGGAGCGTAAGGCAAAGCAAAGCGTAAATGCATGTGCGCATAAGCAGTTCGACTTTGACCACCGCAGGAATCGTGATCCCGCGTTTTTCCGCCGCCGCCAC
>JANOLC010000261.1:0-5997 GCA_031419575.1 Burkholderiales bacterium
CGATGATCTCCAGCCGGTCGATGCATCGCAGCGCGGTGCTTTTGCCTGAACCGCTTTTGCCAATGATGGCCACCACCTGCCCTTTCGGGATGGAAAAGGACACGCCTTTGAGCACCTGGTTGCTGCCGAAGCGCTTGTGCACGTCCTGGAGTTCCACAACGGCGTTTACAGCGGGGTTCACGATGGGGTTCATGGCGCCTTCTTGCTTCATGTTGCGTTCGCGGTAGGGGGGACTGCACGGTTGCCAAACTGCTGGCGCTGCTCCAGCTTGTGGCTCCAGACCGACAGCGGGTAACAGATGGCGAAGTAGATGACGGCAATCAGCAGGTAAACCACGAAGGGCTGGAAGATCGAGTTGTTGATGAGCTGGCCCGCACGCACCAGTTCAATGAATCCCACAATCGATGCCAGCGAGGTGTTTTTCACAATCTGCACCATGAAACCCACCGTGGGGGGGGTGGCAATACGCACCGCCTGCGGCAGCACTACCAGGCGCATGCGCTGGGCGCGCGACAACGCCAGGCACTCGGCGGCTTCCCACTGGGTGCGTGGCACCGATTCGATACAGCCGCGCCAGATTTCACCCAGGTAGGCGCTGACGTACACAATCATGGCGATGCTGGCGGCCACGATGGCAGGTAGCTCGAAACCGATGATGCTCAGGCCGAAGTAAAACAGAAACAGCACCACCAGCAGCGGCGTGCCCTGAATCAGCTGGATCCACGCAATCGTCGCCCAGCGCACCGCCTTGATGGGGCTGACGCGGCACAGGGCAATCACACCACCGGCGATGCCGCCACCCACAAAGGAGATCAGCGACAGGCCAATCGTCCACAGCGCACCAAACATCAGGTACTGAAGGTGATGGGCGTTCAGTCCACCGTCGATCATTTCGTGCTCCCCAGCTTGCGTTGGCGCGTGAACACGATCTGCCCGAACACCCACAGCCCAAGGCGCATCAGCAGCGACAAAATCAGGTAGGCCACCGCCACCAGGATGTAGGCTTCGAACGGGCGGAAGGTTTCAGACTGAACCCGTGCGGCCACGGCGGTGAGTTCTTCCACCGAAATCTGCGAGGTGATGGACGACGCCAGCATCAGCAGCACAAACTGGCTGGTGAGCGCGGGGTAGACCTTTTCCATCGCCGGGCGTAATACCACATGCCAGTAAATCTGTCGGCGTGTGAGGCCCAGGCATTCGGCCGCCTCGATCTGGCCCTTGTGGATGGCGTCCATGCCGGCCCGCATGATTTCGCAGGAATAGGCCGCCACATTGATGACCAGCGACAGCAGTGCCGCCGAGAACGCCGACACTTTCCAGCCCAGGCTGGCCAGCCCGAAAAACACCAGAAACACCTGCACCAGCAGCGGCGTGTTGCGCAGCACTTCCACATAGACGCCGCAGGCTCTGGCCACCCAGCGCCTGTCGCCGCGGCGGCCGATGGCCAGCAGCGTGCCACCGACAAAACCGATGACGGTGGCGGGGAAGGACAGCAGGATGGTCATCCCCGCCCCTTCCAGAAACTGGGGCCAGCTGGTCAGCACACTGGCGAAGTCGAAGTCGTATTTCATGGAGATGGCGCAGACGTCTCAGCGCAAGCAGGCGGGGCGGTTGGCCAGCGGCACGCCTTGTGGGCGGCACCAGAAACGGGCAGGGATAACAGGCATGGTTTGTCTCCTGTGCAATCGGTCTTGGCCGCTGCAACCTAGGGTTTGTACTTGTATATTTGATGCCTTTCAGCACCAAACGCACAGCGATACTATCCGTATAAGCCATCAAATACCAGCAATTGAAATGATGTTTTTTGATTGATTTTTTATGTCCAAGCATCCCCGAATTCCTGACATAGCGCAGTTGTCCGGTGTCTCGACCGCCACGGTAGACCGCGTGTTGAACAACCGCGCGGGTGTGCGCAACGCCACCGTGCAGCGCGTGATGCAGGCTGCTGCAAGCTTGGGTTACTTGCCGCAGGCCGACCTCAACGCGGCGTCGCAGTCGCAACCACGGCCGCTGCGCTTGATGGTGTTGATCCCCGAGGGCAGCAACCGCTTTCTGCAGATGCTGGGGGATGTGATTGGGTATGCCCAAGACCACTGGGCACCGTTTAACGTGCGTTGCCAGGCGGCGTACATCGAAAGCTTCAACCCCGACGCACTGGCCAAGGCGCTGCTGCACTATGGCAAACGTTGTGATGGCATTGCCTTCATGGCGCTGGAGCACCCGGTGGTGCGCGAGGCGGTGGCGCAGCTGGCCGAGCAGGGTGTGCCCACCGTCACGCTGATTTCTGACCTGTCCAGCTCGCGCCGGGTTGCCTATGTGGGGCTGGACAATCGGGCCGCTGGCCGCACGGCCGCCTACCTGATCGCCCGCTTTATGGGGCCACTGGCCCACAGCCGCCAGGCCCGTGTGGCGATGATTGTGGGTTCACTGCGCTACCGCGCCCACGAGGAGCGCGAGGCCGGTTTTCTGCATCTGTTTGAAGAGCAGTTTCCGCTGGTGCAGGTGGTGGGTGTGCGTGAAGGCCAGGATGACGCCGAAAAGAACTACAGCCAGGCCCGCGCGCTGCTGGAGCAACACGGCGACCTGGCCGGCATCTACAACATCGGTGGTGGCGCCGACGGTATCGGGCGGGCCCTGAAAGAAGCCGGGAGCGACCACAGAATCGTGTTCATTGGCCATGGCCTCACACCCGACACCCGCGCGCTGCTGATCGACGGCACCATGGACGCCGTCATCACCCAGAACCCGCAGGGCGCGGTGATGAACTGCGTGCGCATCTTTGCCAACCTGCGCGATGGCCGGGAACCCACCAGTGGTGTGGAGACGACCCGCAGTCAGGTCATTTTTCGAGAGAACCTGCCCTGAGGAAACTCAACCTGAAGCTGCGCCGCCCAAGCTTGGCATTGGCGCATGGCAGTTGCACGGCGGTCGATTTGTTCCGCGAGGGCAAGCTGCCGCAGTCGGGCTTCATCCGGCAATAGCAGGTAGAGTTGCCCGATTTCCTGGCCAACCGCTTTGGCAACGCCTACCAGCAGCCGCGCCAGGTCGAGTCCATCGTTTGATTTTTCCGGAGTTTTTCATGTTCCGTCCTTCCATTAATGTTCTGTTGTCGGCCCTGGGTGTCAGCCCGCAATCCAGCACCGGTGGCGCACTGGCGACCCATTCGCCCATCGACGGCGAGCTCATCGCCCAGGTACGCGCCACGCCGTTTGAAGAGGTGGCGGCCACCGCCGAACGCGCCCATGCCGCCTACTTGCGCTGGCGTCAGGTGCCGGCGCCGCAGCGCGGCGAGCTGGTGCGCCTGCTGGGTGACGAGTTACGCAGCCACAAGCAGGCCCTGGGCCAGCTGGTCACGCTGGAAGTTGGCAAGGTTACCTCCGAAGGGCTGGGCGAGGTGCAGGAGATGATCGACATCTGCGACTTCGCCGTCGGCTTGTCGCGCCAGTTGCATGGCCTGACCATCGCCAGCGAACGCCCCGGCCACCGCATGATGGAAACCTGGCAACCGCTGGGCGTGGTGGGCATCATCACGGCCTTCAACTTTCCCGTCGCGGTCTGGGCCTGGAACGCGGCGCTGGCGCTGGTGTGCGGCGATACCGTGGTGTGGAAGCCGTCTGAAAAAGCACCTTTGTGTGCGCTGGCGGTGCAGGCGTTGTTTGAGCGCGCCTGCGTCCGCTTTGGCCCGCCTGAGCTGACGCGGGATCTGTCGCAGGTTGTGCTGGGGTTGGCCGATATCGGCCAGGGCTTGGTGACGCATCCGCGTGTAGCCCTGGTCTCGGCTACCGGCAGCACCCGCATGGGCCGCGCCGTCGGACAGGCTGTGGCGGCACGGTTTGGCCGCAGTTTGCTGGAACTCGGTGGCAACAATGCCATCGTCGTCGCGCCCTCGGCCGATCTTTCCATGGCGGTGCGTGCGGTGGCCTTTTCTGCCGCGGGAACGGCCGGCCAGCGTTGCACCACGGCGCGTCGTCTGGTGGTGCACGAATCGGTGTACGACGATCTGTTGGGGCGACTCAAAAAAGCTTATGCCAGCTTCCAGATTGGCCCGCCGCAGGACGAAGGTACTTTGGTAGGGCCGCTGATCGACAGACTGGCGTTCGACACCATGCAGGCCGCGCTGGTACTGGCCCGTGCACAGGGCGGACAGGTGCTGGGTGGCGAACGGGTATTGCAGGAGCGGTACCCGAACGCCTTCTATGTAAGTGCGGCGCTGGTGGAAATGCCGGGACAAACCGATGTGGTGCGCCACGAAACATTCGCCCCCATCCTGTATGTGCTCAAGTACCAGACGCTGGCCGAGGCGATTGACCTGAACAACGATGTGCCACAAGGCTTGTCGTCCGCCATCTTCACGACCGATCTGCGTGAAGCGGAAACCTTCATGTCGGCGGTCGGCACGGACTGCGGCATTGCCAACGTCAATATCGGTACCTCGGGCGCGGAGATTGGTGGCGCATTTGGCGGCGAGAAGGAAACCGGTGGTGGCCGTGAATCTGGCTCGGACGCCTGGAAGGCCTATATGCGACGCGCTACCAATACCGTGAACTACTCTAGCGCTCTGCCACTGGCCCAGGGCGTGCGCTTTGACATCTGATAGATATAGATACCGCTCCATTCATCTGGTCAGCCACCGCTGGCGTTGGGGCTTCCGTTACCATGATTCGTGAAATTTTCGGGAACCGCTAAAAACATCAGACTCGGTGTCCGGTGACAAATGTATGAGTAAAAAGTATCGTTAGTCCCCGTAGATGTTCAATAGTTAGCTATATAAATAGGAGCGTTTAGAGTGACAGAAGCGGTAGTCACACCGGTGCATTCCGTGCGGGCGGCGCGGTTGAGGCTGCACTTGGGCATCTTGCCAACCTCGATTGGTCTCAGCGTTTTGCTGGGCGCTGTGATCACTGCTGCGCGGTGGAACAAGACAGAAAACCATGTGCTCCTGACTTGGGCGGGCGCACTGGCCCTGGTGTTGGCGCTGAGGGTGTGGGTGGGCTGGGCCTATAGCCGCCGCAAGCGTATCGATCAGCACCCGGTCGGCGCCACGGTTGGCACCCCGGCCACGCCCGACACCATTTGGTTGCTGCGCTACCGCCTGAGCTTTTTTGCGCACGGTGTCGTCTGGGGTTTTGCGGGCTTGGCGCTCCAAGATACTGTTGGGGTCGTGCAATTTTCACTGTTGACCATTGCGATTGTGGCCATTGCTGCGGGCGCGCTGAACTCCACTACGTTTGATCGCAAAGCGTCGCTGGCGTTTGTGATGCCGACGCTGGCCCCCATGCTGCTGGTGGTGTTCATGCGAGGTGATCGGGTCGCCATCATTGGGGGCTTGATCACGATCACGTTCATGGTGGCGACCTACATCAGTGCGCGGCGGGCCGAAATCATCTTTGTGGAAGCCGAGAGCTTGCGCCTGGCCGAGTCCGAGCGGGCCGACGAGGCGCGCCGCAATGCCGAGCAAGCCGAGCAGGCGCGCAGCAAGCTGGCAGACCAATATCGTCTGTTAAGTGAGGCCGAGTCGACGCTCAAGACCTACATGCTGGTCGCCAACTCCATCACTGACATGGTGAGCGTGATTGGTGAAGACCTGGAATACCGCATGGTCAACGACACCTGGTGCAATCGCCTGGGGCTGTCCCGAGACCAGGTGATCAACCGCAAGACAAGGGATGTATTGCCCAGTTCGATTTCCTCCGATGAACGCCGGGCAACACTGAGCGCGTGCATCACCGAGCAGCGGGTTCAGTTGTTTCGCAGCCTAATTGTTTTCCCCGACGGCGTAGCCCGGCACATTGAGACCACCTATTACCCGTACATGGACACTGACGCAGCGCAAAAGGTGCGCTGCGTGGTGATGGTGTCGCGTGACGTGACCCAAACAGAACTTGCGCGTCAGCAGCTGGCTGAAAGTGCCAAATATCTGCAGCGAACGCTCAACGCCACGGGCGATGCCATTTTTGCGACGGAGTCCGTTGCCCCGAATGTGCCGGTGCGCTTTGT
>JANOLC010000262.1:0-9776 GCA_031419575.1 Burkholderiales bacterium
CATCTGCCAAAGGGATCAAGCAGTCCTGTGGTGTGATGGTGAATTACCTGTATGACCTCAAGCGGCTAGATCGGCACCGGTTGCTGTTGGCGCAGGGAAAAATTGCAATTTCCAAGGACATTGACGACCTACTTTTTTGAGCGGACGAGTTTCAGCAGACGACATTGACCGTATTATTTTTGTAACGACTGGAGACAAATATGACCTTCGCGGACGACACCTTCCACAACAGCGCATTCCTGACCGTGCCACTTCAACGCCGCAGTGCGCTGCGCATGGGCATGGCGGCAGTCGGCGGTAGCTTGGGGCTTGCGCACCCGGCATTTGCCCAGTCCACTTGGCCCGCCAAGCCCGTCACTCTGGTCGTGCCGTTTCCCGCAGGTGGTGGCACCGATGCGTTTGCGCGACCCTTGTCGGCTCAGTTCTCCAGATTCACCGGCAAACAGCTGATCATCGACAACCGGGGCGGGGCGGGCGGCACGCTGGGTGCCAGCATTGCCGCCAAAGCGGCACCAGACGGCTACACCATTTTTATGGGCGCAGTGCACCACGCCATTGCACCGTCCATGTATCCCAAGCTGGACTACGACATTGAAAAAGACTTCGTCCCCCTGGCGCTGGTGGCCAACGTGCCGCAGGTACTGGTGATCAACCCCAAAAAGCTGCCCGTCACCGACTTCAAGGGATTTTTAGACCACGTGCGTAAAAACCCGGCCAAGCTCAACTACGGCTCAGCAGGGGGTGGCACCTCGCACCATCTGGCAGGGGAGCTGTTCAAGCAGCAAACCAAAACCTTCATCACCCACATTCCTTACCGGGGTGCAGGCCCCGCATTACAGGGCTTGATTGCGGGCGATGTGGAGATGATGTTTGACGGTCTGGGTTCCAGTGCCGCCCACATCAAAGGCGGACGCATCAAGGCGCTGATGGTGTCTGGAACAAAGCGCAACCCGGCTTTCCCTGATGTGCCTTGTGCGGCCGAGCTGGGCTTGCCCGACTACACCGTCACCACCTGGTACGGCATTTGGGCACCCAACGGCACCCCTGCTGATGTGCAGGCGCGCATTGTGGAAGAGGTCAACAAGGCCGGGCTGTCAGACGATGCCAAAGCCGTGTGGGCGCAGCAGGGCGCAGAATTTGGCACTTTCACGCCCACCCAGTTTGGCGCGTTTGTAAGTGCCGAGGTCAAGCGCTGGGCGGCGGTGGTGAAGGCCTCTGGGGCCAAGTTGGACTAGATTGTGCATAAAAAGTGCCTTAAGTCCCCGTCAAATATAAATAGTTTGCTATGAATACTGTAGTGACCCAAAAACTAACTGCCCATCCCACGGTCTGCCCGACTTCTCCCCCGAACGTCAACCTGTTCGCCACGTTGCGCCACGCCTTTCCGGCCAACCTGGAGGAAGTGGCAGTAGAGACCGACAACGGCCTGTTCTACTCCTGGGGAGACCTGGATCGGGCCAGCGCCATGATGGCCAATCTGCTGGCTTCGCTCAAGCTGCCCGCTGATTCCCGCGTGGCCGTGCAGGTCGAAAAGTCGGTGGAGGCCATGGTCTTGTACTTGGCCACACTGCGCGCCGGGCTGGTATTTTTGCCGCTGAACACGGCCTACCAAAGCGCGGAGATCGAATATTTCATTGGCAATGCCGAGCCAGCGGTGGTGGTGTGCACCCCGGCCAACTTTGGCTGGGTCAGCAAGATCGCGTTCAAGGCCGGTACCCAGAGCGTGTTCACCCTGGGTGATGACCGCACTGGCACCTTGCTGGAACGCGCGGCGCATTGCGCTGATGTCCATATCCCGGTCCAGCGCCAGGCGGATGACCTGGCCGCCATCCTCTATACCAGTGGCACGACAGGCCGCAGCAAAGGCGCAATGCTGACCCACGGCAACCTGACGGACAACGCGCTGGTGCTGAAAACGTATTGGGGCTGGCGCACGCCTGCGCAGGGCGGAGATGTGCTGATCCACGCGCTGCCTATTTTTCATGTGCATGGCCTTTTTGTGGCGCTGCATGGAGCGTTGATCAATGGCAGCAAGATGATTTGGTGCGCCAAATTTGACCCCAAATTTGTACTCCAAAAAATGCCTGAGGCCACAGTGTTCATGGGCGTGCCCACGCTGTATGTGCGCTTGTTGGCGGAGGTCGGTTTGAACCGTGAGGTGGTGCGCAATATGCGGCTGTTTATCGCGGGGTCTGCACCGTTGCTGATCGAAACCTTCATCGACTGGCAAACGCGCACCGGCCACACCATTCTGGAGCGCTACGGCATGAGCGAGACGGCGATGTTGACCTCCAATCCCTACGGTGCCGACCCGCGCCACGGTGGGCAGGCCGAGCGGCGCGGCGGCACCGTGGGTTTCCCGCTGCCAGGTTTGAACCTGCGGGTGATGCCGGACGTCGGCCCGGCCCTGCCGGTGGGGGAGATTGGCGCCATTCAAGTCAAGGGCCCCAGTGTTTTCAAGGGCTACTGGCGCATGCCCGAGAAGACGGCTGAAGAATTCACGGCTGACGGTTATTTCAAGACCGGCGACGTGGGGCGGGTGGATGAACGTGGCTACGTCACGATCGTGGGGCGCAGCAAGGACCTGATCATCAGCGGTGGCTACAACGTCTATCCGGCGGAAATCGAAGGGTATATCAATGACCTGCCTGGTGTGCTGGAAAGCGCCGTGATTGGTATCCCCCATGCTGATTTTGGCGAGGTCGGAGTGGCTGTGGTGATTGCCAAGCCCGGTGTGGTGCTGGATCCGGCGCAGATCATCGCCAGCTTGAAATCAAAACTAGCCAATTTCAAGATCCCCAAGCGCTGTGTGGTGGTGGATGCGCTGCCCCGCAACACCATGGGCAAGGTTCAGAAAAATGTCTTGCGGGCCCACTATGTGACTGCCTAGGCGCGTTGTACCATCTCAGCATGCTTGGCCAAGATTTGATCTCCGGGATACATGCACAAGCTACTCAACGGACAGCTTGATGCGCACC
Source organism: Burkholderiales bacterium (assembly GCA_031419575.1). GTDB lineage: Bacteria > Pseudomonadota > Gammaproteobacteria > Burkholderiales > Burkholderiaceae_C > JANYCG01. The sequence goes on from JANOLC010000262.1 coordinate 2,979, forward strand.
ATTGACCCCGACCTGCCGCCTTGGCAGGACGATAACCTGGAGCCGCTCTCAGGACTGATGTCAGACCTGGTGCAGCAGCACGAATTGGACCAGCACGCCATCGTCAGCAACACCAATTTGAATGGCGAAATTGTTGACGCCAACAAGAAGCGTTGTGAAATCGCGGCGCGCAAAGAACTGGAAACCACCATTCGGCGTGCCGAACACCAATTACTGCGCTTCACCAATGTGGTACCCGGTGTGGTCTACCGCTGCGAGGTGCTGAATCGTGGCACGCAGTACACCTTTGTGAGCGAGCGTCTGAATGAAATAAGAGGAATCAGTCGCGATGCCTTGCTGGCCGACGGCGCAGTTTCGGCCCGGCAAATTTTGGACGAAGACCGCGACCGTTGCGTGACCGGTGTACTGGACGCCGCCGCCAAACGAATACCCTGGCGCGACGAATACCGCGTCACCATGCCTGATGGCTCGCGGCGCTGGATTCGGGACGAAATCAGCCCTGAGCCTGAACTGTCGGCCACCGGGGCCACGGTGTTTATCGGCATTTGGCAAGACGTGTCTGACTCCAAGCGCGCCTCTGAAGAGTTACGTGTGGCCAAAGAGCAAGCGGCGGTGGCCAATCGGCAGAAGTCTGACTTTTTAGCCAATATGAGCCATGAGATTCGTTCGCCCATGAACGGAATTATTGGCATGACCGAGCTAGTGCTTGACACCGAGCTAACCCCAGAGCAGCGCAAGCACCTGGGCATTGTGCGTACCGCGTCCGCGTCGCTGCTGACCATCATCAACGACATTCTGGATTTCTCCAAAATCGAGGCGGGCAAGCTGCATGTTGAGCACATCGCCTTCAACCTGCAGGTGGTGGTGGACGACTGCCTGCGCCCGCTGGCCTTGCGCGCGCGCGACAAAGGCATTGCACTGCAGTGCGAGATTGCACCCGACGTGCCGCTGTCGTTACTGGGCGACCCAGGGCGGCTGCGCCAGGTGCTACTCAACCTGGTGGGTAACGCCATCAAATTCACCAGCACTGGCAGCGTGCAAGTCAACGTCAAGCACTTGCACAGCCGCCGCGCCAATGGCACAGGGGGTGGCATTCACTTTGCGGTGGTGGACAGCGGTATTGGCATTCCGCCGGATAGTCTGGGGTCGATTTTTGACGCGTTTTCACAGCAAGACAGCTCTACCACCCGCAAGTTTGGCGGCGCCGGCCTGGGCCTGACGATTTCTCGCCGCTTGGTGGAGGCCCTGGGTGGGCGGCTGTGGGTTGAAAGCGAAGTGGGGCGTGGCAGCACGTTTCATTTTTCGGCGCAATTTGGGCTGGACCCGCAGCACATCGTTGTGGATCATGGCGCAGCGAGTGGGACCAACAGTGCCCTGCCCGGCGGGGAAGTTAACGTGGATGGGTCAGAGCGCTTGCTCGACGTGCTGCTGGTGGAAGACAACGCCATTAACCAAAAACTGACCATGAAGCTGCTTGAAAGCTGTGGCCATCAAGTTTATGTGGCAGAAAACGGCCAGTTGGCGTTGGATGCCCTGGCCCGCCAGCGCTTTGACGTGATCTTGATGGACATGATGATGCCAGTGATGGACGGCATTGAGGCCACGCAGCGGTTTCGCGCGGGTGAAGCCGCTCCACGTACCCCCATCATCGCCATGACGGCCAATGCCATGCGCGGTGACCGCGAGCGTTGCCTTGAGGCGGGCATGGACGGTTACATGTCCAAGCCGATCAAATCGGTTGAGCTGCGAAAGCTGCTGCAACAGTTGGTGATACAGAGCCAGCAAGCTTTACAAGCCCAGGACACCTGGGTCACTGCATTTGATTACGCCGCAGGCATTGGCTCAGTAGACGCAGAAGTGGTGGGCATCATTGCCGAGCCATTTCTTGCCGAATGGCCACTGGACCTGGTCCGGCTGCAGGTGGCGCTGGCAGCCGACGACATCAAGGGCGTGTTGCACCTGGCGCACTCGCTCAAAGGCACTTTGGCCATGTTTGGTGCGCGCCCCGCCAGTGAGGTGGCTGCCCAGCTTGAGCGCCAATCGCACGTGGGTGATGCGACGGGCATGGCCGCGCTGGTTGATCAATTGACCAGCGAGGTTGCACAATTACTGGTGGTTTTAACGCGAGTGGTGAATTCGGAAGGCACAGCCTAACTACTATGACATTTCAAGTTTTGATTGTTGATGACACAGAAATCAACCTGATATTGTTCAGCGCCTTGGTCAAACGTTTGGGCAATTGCAAAGACAACACCTTTGTGGACCCGCTGGAGGCGCTGGACTGGGCGCTAAGCCATCCCGTGGACCTGGTAGTGGTTGACTACATGATGCCGCAGCTCGACGGGCTGGAGTTCATCCAGCGGTTTCGCCAACTGGCAGGGCACGAAGAGACACCGATTTTGATGGTCACTGCCAACGACCAAAAAGACGTGCGCTACGCCGCATTGGACATTGGTGCGACCGACTTTTTGACCAAACCGGTGGACCGGGTTGAATTCCTGTCGCGCGCTAAAAATCTGCTGGCCTTGCAAGACAGCCGCCACAAGCTGGCCAACCGCGCTGCCTGGCTGGATGCCGAGGTGCGCAAGGCCACGCAGGCTATCGTGGAGCGGGAGCGTGAAACCGTGTTGCGCTTGTCTAAAGCGGCGGAGTACCGCGACCCCGAAACCGGCGCACACATTCTTCGCATGGCCCATTACTCGGAGCTGATTGCCGCCAGCTTGGGCCTGCCCAAAGCCGACCAGGAGCTGCTACTGGAAGCTGCCCCCATGCACGACATTGGCAAGGTGGGCATTGCTGACGGCATTTTGCTCAAGCCCGGCAAACTGGACGTTGCCGAATTCGAAATCATGAAGCTGCACGCCACGATTGGGTATGAGATTTTGAAAGGCAGCGCCTCCAAGGTACTGGAGACTGGCGCGGTTATCGCCCATTCGCACCATGAAAAGTTTGACGGCACGGGTTACCCCAAGGGGTTGAAGGGCGAAGAGATCCCCTTGTTCAGCCGCATCGTGGCGGTGGCCGATGTGTTTGACGCGCTGACCTCGGAGCGGCCCTACAAAAAAGCCTGGGGATTGGAGCGCGCCGTTCAGCACATCAAAGATAATGCAGGAACCCACTTTGACCCCGCCTGCGTCGCTGCATTTTTAGACCAGTGGGACGGCGTGCTGAAAATTCGGGCACGCTTTCAAGACGACCAAGAGTAACCGAGAATAACCGAAAATATGTAGTTGCTACAAAAAGTGTAGCTAACTATTAATAGTTGACGCGGACTACCACCCCATTTGACACTCAAATTACCGCAAAACCAGCACCGGGATGTGAGAGTGCGTCAAGACGTGTTGGGTCTCGCTGCCCAGCAACAAGCGCTTGATGCCTTTGCGGCCGTGTGAGGCCATCACGATCAAATCGCACCTGTGTTTTTTGGCGGCGCTAATGATGGCTTCAGCCACCAAGTCAGATTTAACGACCACGCCTTTAACGGTCACGCCGCTGGCGAGTCCGGTCTTTTTGACGGCGTCCACAATCGCTTGGCCACTTTCAGCCCATTGGGCTTCTACCTTGGCAATCTCACTGACGGGCATGGCCATGCCACCTTCAAAATACGTCATGGGGTAACGGGCGACCACCTTCAACGCGACCAGCGGAGCACCGCAAAATTGGGCCAAGGCGATGGCGTTGGTTACCGCTTTTTTGGACAAGGTCGAACCATCGGTGGCGACAAGAATTCGTTGGTACATGGTGTTGTCTTTCTTGAGTTACTTGGGTTGCATGAAGTAGAGGCCTACTTAGAATAGTTGCCATCTTGAACGCTCATCTTGATTTATGTCAAGTATTGGCGGTGTTCCTGACGATACGCTCAAACCCATGCCCTCTACCCTCAGCCTAGACCGACCATTCGACGCGTTTTCGTTGTTAGATGATCCGCAGGAATGGGCTGCCTTCAGCCGTCCGGCGACGTCCACCTGCTGGGAATCCAACCTGTTGATTGAGGGCATGCACTGCGCGGCGTGCTCTGTCACGGTTGAAGACGCCTTGCGCGCGCTGCCGGGCGTGGTAAGTGCCGACGTCAGCGCGGGCAGCCACCGCGCCAAAGTGGTCTGGTCGTCGCTGGTCACCTCGCCGTCCGATTTGATGCGCACTGTGCAAAGTGTCGGTTACCGCGCGGTGCCGGCCAATGATGTGTTTGCCCGCGAGCGCCGCCTGACCGAGACCCGCAAGGCGCTGTGGCGCTGGCTGGTGGCCGGTCTTTGCATGATGCAAGTGATGATGTACGCCTGGCCCGCTTACATCGCCGTACCGGGTGATTTGTCGCCCGAGATGGAGCTGCTGCTGCGCTGGGCCTCGTGGGTGTTGACCTTGCCGGTGATTGTTTTCTCATGCGGTCCGTTTTTCACCAGTGCCATCAAAGACCTGGCAGGGTGGCGCATCAGCATGGACTTGCCGGTTGCCATCGGCATGGCCATCACCTTTGTAGTGAGCACGGCGGGCACGTTTGACCCGACCGGCCCGTTCGGGCGGGAGGTGTACTTTGACTCTCTCACTATGTTTGTATTTTTCTTGCTGACCGGGCGCTGGCTGGAACTGCGCTTGCGTGACCAAACCGCCGGGGCTCTGGAGGTGTTGATGAACCGTCTGCCCGAAACCGTTGAGCGTCTCAAACCCACTGCCCCTCAACCTACCATCCTTGACCTCAACGCTCCTCAGCCTGATGGTTTTGAGCGCGTGGCAGTGCGCCGCCTGCTGCCGGGTGATGTCATTCGCGTGCTGCCGGGCGAGGCGTTTCCAGCGGATGGCGTGGTTACCCAAGGGGTCACGCTGGTGGACGAGTCGCTGCTCACAGGGGAGTCCAAGCCCGTCACCCGCGGCATCGGTGCGCAGGTGGTGGCGGGCAGTCACAGCTTGTCGGGCGTGGTGCTGGTGCAGGTAGAACGCACGGGTGCGCAAACCCGATTTGCCGAAATTGTGGCGCTGATGGAAAACGCCTCCACCAGCAAGCCGCAGTTGGCACTGCTGGCCGACCGCATTGCCAAGCCGTTTTTGGTGGGTGTGCTGCTGGCCGCGCTGGGGGCCTGCGCCTATTGGTGGCCGCAAGACCCTCAACGCGCGTTGATGGTGGCTGTAGCCGTGCTGATCGTGACCTGCCCCTGTGCGCTGTCATTGGCAACACCGGCGGCCATGCTGGCCACGGCTGGGGCGTTGGCCAAAAGTGGCGTGCTGGTGCGGCGCTTGCAAGCGCTGGAGGCCCTGAGCACGGTGGACACCGTGGTGTTTGACAAAACCGGCACCTTGACCGGCGACCAAATGGCGCTGTATGCCACGCGCACCCGTAGAGGTATCACTCAGCAGCAGGCGTTGGCAATGGCGGCGGCGCTAGCCAGCGGTTCGCTTCACCCTGTGTCCAAAGCTTTGTATGCTGAAGCTAAATCGGCTGGATTACAGGCCACCTTCCGTGTCGTTGAGGTGTCTGAAATCACTGGTTTGGGGGTGCAAGGGCGAATTCAGGGCACTCTGATGACCGCTGGTAATTGGGATGAGGGTAGGGTTCGATTGGGGTCAGCCACTTTTTGCAATTTGCCCCAAGAGGCATCTGATTCACCACAAGCTCATTTGGCCGACGACGCGGGTTGGCTCGCCACCTTTGATTTGACCGAAGGTGTGCGTGCCGACGCTCGGGCTTCCATTGCCGGTTTGCAAGCGGCAGGCGTTGATGTTTATCTGCTGTCAGGCGACAGCGAGCGCGCGACCGATCGGGTGGCAAAACTGTTGGGCATCACTCATGCCAAAGGCGGTTGCACCCCGCAAGAAAAACTTGGCATCCTGCGCGAAATTCAACAGCGCGGCAATCGGGTGGCTATGGTGGGCGATGGTTTGAATGATGGTCCGGTGCTGGCGGGTGCGCATGTGTCTTATGCCTTCGGCAAAGCGGTGCCCATCGCGCAGGCACAAGCAGACTTTGTGGTTTTGGGCGACAAGCTGAATTGCATTACCCAGTCCGTTTTGCACTCAAGAAAAGCGATGGCCGTGGTGCATCAAAACTTGGGCTGGGCGCTGTTTTACAACCTGGCATGCGTTCCATTGGCTGTGGTGGGCTGGTTGCCTGCCTGGTTAGCGGGCTTGGGGATGGCGGGCAGTTCGCTGGTGGTGGTGCTGAATGCGCTTCGATTGAAAAAATTTGGGAGTTGACCTGATGGACATTCTTTATTTGTTGATTCCTCTCTCGGTGATTCTGGTCTTTTTCATTCTGGGTGGCCTGTGGTGGGCGATTAACCGGGGGCAGTTTGAAGACATTGACGGCCAGGGCGAGCGAATCCTTAAGGATTCTTGAAAATTTCTTCAAAGCGTTGATGTGGGTCAAATCTACCTAGGGTTTGCCATAGGAAACTTGGTCCAGTCCAATAGAAATGAGGTGAAGAGTGATATTTCCAAACACACGGGCAACGGTCTATAACGACAAGGTTGTGCGGCAATTTGCGATCATGACGGTCGTGTGGGGTGTGGTCGGGATGCTGGTTGGCGTGATCATCGCCGCGCAACTGACTTGGCCCGAGTTGAATTTGGGTATCTCGTGGCTCAGCTACGGGCGTTTGCGTCCCCTGCATACCAACGCGGTGATTTTTGCGTTTGGGGGTTGCGGCTTGTTTGCCTCGGCCTACTATGTGGCGCAGCGAACGTGTCATGTCAGGCTATTCAGCGACAAGTTGGCGGCTTTTACCTTTTGGGGATGGCAACTGGTCATCGTCGCAGCTGTAATTTCACTGCCAATGGGTTTTACTCAAGGTAAGGAATATGCCGAGC
>JANOLC010000263.1:0-3948 GCA_031419575.1 Burkholderiales bacterium
GGCCAAGTGAGCGCCGAGTTGTACGCGGGTGATTGGACCGATGTGGGAACGCCAGAGCGGCTTCAGTGCTTAAATCAGGGCTTCTGAAGACTCTTGCGTTGCGAGAAACGCCACTGTGATTCGACTATGTCCCCATCAACTCCCAAATCTGCTGCCAGCTCAAATTACGCCCAACGCCGCGCCACGCTGGCCACCCAACTCGGCCCCGGTGGTATCGCCATCATCCCCACCGCGCTGGAGCAGCCCCGCAATCGGGACAGTGACTTTTTGTTCCGCGCTGACAGTTACTTCTGGTATCTGACCGGCTTCACCGAGCCTAAGGCCTGGCTGGTGGTTGAAGGCTCCGGCAGGACCACACTGTTTTGCCAGCCCAAGGACCTGGAGCGTGAGATCTGGGACGGCATCAGGCTCGGGCCGGCTGCAGTCCCCGTTACGCTTGGTATTGATGCTGCGTTTTCTGTAGCAGACATTGACACCCAACTGCCCAAGCTGCTGGACAACAAAAGCGTCGTCTGGTACCCGTTTGCCACTCACCAGGGGCTGGAAACCCGGGTCGATAGCTGGCTGAGCAATGTGCGCGCCCGCACACGGGCCGGTGCCATCTGCCCCGAGCAGCAGCGCGACCTGTGCGGCGTGCTCGACGAGATGCGCCTGGTCAAGGATGCCAGCGAGCAAGCCACCATGCGCCGCGCCGCGCAGATCAGCGCCGGTGCCCACATCCGCGCCATGCAGCTCTCGGCCCGGATGCTGAAGGAGGGCAAGGACGTGCGTGAGTTCCATCTGGATGCCGAGCTGCTGCACGAGTTTCGCCGCCACGGCTCGCAGTACCCGGCCTACAGCTCCATCGTCGCCGCTGGTGCCAATGCCTGTGTGCTGCACTACCGTGCCGACACCGCCCCTGTGCGCGATGGCGAGCTGGTGCTGATCGATGCCGGTTGCGAGCTGGACGGCTACGCCAGCGACATCACCCGCACCTTTCCCGCCAACGGCAAATTCACCGGCCCGCAGCGCATGTTGTACGACCTGGTGCACGCCTCCCAAGTGGCGGCGGTGGCCGTCACCAAAGCCGGCAGCCGCTTTAACGACCCGCACGATGCCAGCGTGAAGGTGCTAGCCCAGGGCATGCTGGACGTGGGCTTGCTCGACAAGAACAAGGTGGGCCTGCTGGCCGATGTGATAGCGAACCGCGCTTATGCCCCGTTTTACATGCACCGCACCAGCCACTGGCTGGGCATGGACGTGCACGACTGCGGCAGCTACTTTGAGCCATCAGAACTGGGTCAGACCACCGAGCGCAAAGACCCGTTGACCGGTGCCACGGTCATCAACCGCCCCGCCCGTATTCTGCGGCCCGGCATGGTGATCACCCTGGAGCCAGGTATCTACGTGCGCCCGGGCGAGGGTGTGCCAGAGCAGTTTCACAACATCGGCATCCGTATTGAAGACGATGCCGTTCTGACAGACACTGGCTGCGAGCTGATCAGCCGTGGCGTGCCGGTGGATGGGGATGAGATTGAGCGGCTGATGCGCGGATAGCGCTGAAGGATTCGTTCGGCGGGCACGTTGTGACCGCCCTCTTCAACCCGCTGACTGACCCGAGTCAGAAGTCGCGTTGGATCATCAACCGATACCACGTAGAGAATCACCGAAAAGCCCAGCGCCCGCGCATGGCTGATCAGGCTCAATTTGGATTCATGAGAGAACACGGTCTCGCTCACAAACCCCTGCCCTGCCTGCAGCAACTCGTCACGTCGACCATCCGCCCAAACACGCGCGGCCTCTGAGCGCTGCTGCAAGTCGGCAATGTGCTGCAAATGATCGCGTTCATACAAGTCCGCGTTGACGAATTCGACCTCTTGCCCAATCGTTCCGCTGACCACCAGGGCGCGGAACAGCGTTGATTTGCCAGCGCCGTTGGGGCCTGCCAGCAGATGAAACACCGGTAGGCTCACGCGGCGGCCATGCTCGGTGCCAATTTCATCGTCTTTTGCGGTGCCTGCTGGCGATTAGATTCAACAATGTGGCGAATGTGACTCTGAAGACTGCCATTGGTGCTGGCTGCCAAAATTCGGAGCTTCAAATCGCTCAGATCTCCTGTTTTAGCTGCATCATTTGCGCGTTTGGCATTGGCTAAAAACGTCTGCCGCGCCGCCGCCTCATACCCCTCAATCGCTGTGCGGGCCTCTTGGGCCGTCAAGCCCGTGTGCTCAACCACCCGGCCCAGAGTGGCCCAGTATTCGATCTGACCCGCGACGGATCGGCGCAGGGGTTGTGCTGCGTCCCGGGCCTGCTGCACCAAGGCAGCGGGGAGTTTGACGGATGAAAAACCGGCTGGCGCAGGGGTGGCCGTGCTGCTGGCATGGCTGGCAGGGACTGGTATGGACATGATGCAACTCCTTTATGGCGCATTTTGCGCCATAAAGAGCCACCATTCAAGCAGTCACCCCCTCAATCCCGTGCCCTACACTGGTTTGGTCAACTGAAGTCGCTCCACTCTCCAACACCGAAAGCCCCTCATGACCGCTGGCACGCTGACCTTTGACGGCACCGACTACCCGGACGGCATCGCCTCCGACCCTGCCCGACTGGGGTTGATGCAAGGGTCGCCGCCGGCCCCGGACAAACTCGTGCGCTTTGAAGGCGACCAAGCGCTGCAATTTCCGCAGATTCGCTGGGCGCTGTCCCATATGCGCGAGTTGGTGCCCACCGTCAATGTGGGGCGGGGCGACGGTACACCGGGCAACCTGGGGGCGGTGAACACAACAACGGCGCAGGTGATTGACGCCCTCCAGTTTCAAGACCTGTCTGGCAAGCAAACCTCCTGGCGCGATTCACTGGACAACACCTATACCGACGGCATCGTGGTCTTGCACCGAGGTCAACGGGTTTACGAGCGCTATTTGGGGGCGCTTCAAACGCAGCCGCAGCGTCAGCACGCGTGCTTCTCCATCACCAAATCCTATGCCGCCACCCTGGCGGCGATGCTGGTGCACGAGGGTATGCTGGACGACCAACAATGCGTGCCGTTTTACCTGCCTGAGATGGCCAACACCGCCTATGCCGATGCGACAGTGCGCCACCTGCTGGACATGCAGGTGGGCGTAGCGTATTCGGAAGACTACGCAGACCCCAAAGCGGAGATTTGGGATTACGCCCGCGCCGGTGGCTTTTTGAGCTGCCCCAGGGATTACAGCGGCCCTGGCACTTTTTACGAGTTTTTGCAAACCCTCAAAAAAGAAGGCGAACACGGCGAGGCCTTTGCCTATAAAACAGTGAACACCGAGTTGCTGTGCTGGGTCATGAAACGTGTCACCGGCATGGCGCTGGCCGACATGCTGTCCGAGCGCATTTGGTCGCGCATCAGCTGTGAGCAAGATGCCAGCCTGACGGTGGATTCCATCGGTGTGGCCTTTGGCGGGGGCGGTTTGAATGCCAGCCTACGCGACCTGGCCCGCTTTGGCGAGTTGATGCGCTGCGACGGTGTGTACAACGGCAACCAGATCATTCCTGCGGCAGTCATTGCCGATATCCGCAACGGCTCTGATCCGGCCAAATTCGCCAAGGCCGGTTACGTGTTGCTGCCCGGCTACTCCTACCGCAACATGTGGTGGGTGTCGCACAACGACATGGGTGTGTTTGAGGCACGCGGCATTCATGGCCAGCGCCTCTACGTGTCGCCCAAGGCCGAGATGGTGATTGCCCGGTTTGGCTCCCACCCCATCGCCAGCAGCTATGCCAATGACCCGATTACCTTACCCGCGTTTGCCGCACTGGGGCAAATGTTGATAAACGGCGCATGATCACTTAAAGGAACCTTGCCTTGAGTCGACTCGCCCACACCCGCGACAAAATTTACAAAACCGTAGCGCGCCAACTGCATGGCGTGGTACCTTGCTGGGTGTGTGGCCAGCCGGTTTTGCCGACTGACGCCACACTGGAGCACATCCA
>JANOLC010000264.1:0-28393 GCA_031419575.1 Burkholderiales bacterium
ACTCCGTTGTGCCACAAATCCAGCGCGCAATTGAGCGCAGTCTGCCCGCCCATGGTCGGTAAAATCGCGTCAGGCTTTTCTTTGGCGATGATTTTCTCAACCGTCTGCCAGGTGATAGGTTCGATGTAGGTGACGTCGGCCGTGGCCGGGTCGGTCATGATCGTGGCGGGGTTGCTGTTGATCAGGATAACTTTGTAGCCCTCTTCGCGCAGCGCTTTGCAGGCTTGCACGCCGGAGTAATCGAACTCGCAGGCCTGGCCAATGATGATCGGGCCTGCGCCGATGATGAGGATACTTTTAAGGTCGGTACGTTTTGGCATTATTTTTTCTCCCCAGCTTTTTCCATCAGACCGATAAACCGGTCAAACAGATAGCTGATGTCATGCGGCCCAGGCGATGCTTCAGGGTGGCCCTGGAAGCAAAACGCAGGCTTGTCGGTTCGGGCCAGGCCTTGCAGCGTGCCGTCAAACAGGCTGATGTGGGTAGCGCGCAGGTTGGCGGGTAAAGTCTTCTCATCGACCGCAAAACCGTGGTTCTGGCTGGTGATGCTGACGCGGCCATTGTCCAAGTCCTTGACGGGATGGTTCGCACCATGGTGGCCAAACTTCATCTTGAAGGTTTTGGCACCGCTGGCCAAGGCCATGATCTGGTGGCCCAGGCAAATACCGAACGTGGGGATACCGGCTTCAATCAACTCAGCGGTGGCGGCAATCGCGTAATCACAAGGCTCAGGGTCGCCCGGACCGTTGCTTAAAAAGATACCGTCAGCTTCCAAAGCAAACACATCTTTGGCAGACGTTTGTGCTGGTACCACGGTGACTTTGCAGCCCCGGCTGGCTAGCATGCGCAGGATGTTGAACTTCACACCGAAGTCATACGCCACGACATGAAAACGGGCGTTGTCCAGCGTGCCGTAGCCGGGCTTGCCACCCAATTGCGGATGCGACAGTTGCCACTCAGTTTGGGTCCACTCGTAACCAGCGGTGGCGGAAACCACTTTGGCCAGGTCAAGGCCCGACATGGCGGGCACAGATTTGGCCAGCGCAATGGCCTTGTCAATCACGATCTGGGGCACTACTTCGCCAGCAGCAAGCGCCAGAATGCAGCCATTTTGTGCGCCACCGGAGCGCAATTGTCGGGTCAACTGACGGGTATCAATATTGGCAATTGCAACCGTTTTTTCACGGACCAAATAGTCGCTGAGCGTCATGCTTTCACGAAAGTTGGACGACACCAGCGGCAGGTCCTTGATGATCAACCCGGCGGCGTGAACGCGCGCGGCTTCGATGTCTTGCGTATTGACACCATAGTTGCCAATGTGTGGGTAGGTCAGCGTGACGATTTGCTGGCAATAGCTCGGGTCTGTGAGGATTTCCTGGTAGCCGGTCATGGCGGTGTTGAACACCACCTCACCAACGGTGGAGCCGGGGGCTCCGATGGAATTGCCAACAAACACGGTGCCGTCTGCAAGCGCCAGAATGGCGGGTGGGAAGTTTCCCTGTAAAGACAAAAGCACTGGGGTCTCCGGATGGGTTTTCGGGTACGCCCCAACTTTCATGCGCTCAAGAGACAACTCTTGGCTTGCTTTTTCGAGGAAATTGGCTTGGGGAGGCGCTAGGCGTACAGCGTGCGGTGAAGCTCCCCATTATAGCCGAGGGTCCTCCCTAGCCTCGCCCTGACTCAGACCCAACTCAGCACATATCTACCTTTATATGGCAGCCGTTGCGCTGGCGTGCAGGCAAATCGCAGCAGCCGTCGCTACGTTCAGCGACTCTTCCCCCCCCGGCTGGGCAATGCGTACAAACAAGTTGGCCATGGCGTCCAGCTCGGCGCTGATGCCCTGCCCTTCGTGTCCCAACGCCCAAGCGCAGGGCATGGGCAAGCCCTTGCTTTGCAGCGCCTCATGCAAAAAAGAACCTCTATGCGAGCTAGTCACGATGAGAGGCACTGACAACTCAGCCACTTGGGCCAGAGACGCACCCTCAATCAGCCGCAAGCCCCAGTGCGCGCCCATGCCCGCACGCAGCACCTTGGGGCTCCAAAGTGCCGCAGTACCACTCAAAGCAATGATCTGCTTGAAACCAAACGCCGAGGCACTGCGCAGAATAGCCCCCACATTGCCAGCGTCTTGAACACGGTCTAGGATCACCGTGGCGGCCTTGGCATCCAACACTGGGCTGGCCGGCAAATCGAACACAAATCCCAGACTGGCTGGGGACTCCAGAGAACTGATATCGGCAAATAGTGCTTCAGAAATAACTATATTTTTGATAGCTAAGTTCGTATATTCGACGGGGACTTCAGGCCATTTTGACTCGGAAAATACACCCACAGCGGGTTTGAAGCCTCTGGCCACAGCCGCCCTGCACAGGTGCTCACCCTCCGTCCAGAACCGTCCCTGCTTGCGATACGCCGTGGTCTCGTGAGAGAGGCGGCGCAAGTCCTTCAAGAACGCATTGTCCCGCGAGGTGATGTGTTGGGTCTGAGGCTGGGGCGGAGCCTGACCGCTGACGTCGGTCATCTGGTCAGGCCCTGCAATACCTCAGTCACCGGACGAAACGTCCTGCGATGCTGCGGGCAAGCCCCGTGGGCGCGCAGTGCCGCCAAGTGCTGGGCTGTACCGTAACCTTTGTGTTGGGCAAACCCGTATTGGGGGAATTCGGCATCCAGCGCGGCGCAGCCCCGGTCGCGATGCACTTTGGCCAGAATAGAGGCTGCAGATATAGCGGGAATCAGCGAATCGCCCTTCACTATGGCCTCGGCACGAATCGCCAGCACTGGCAAGCGGTTGCCATCCACCAGCACCAGACTGGGCATCAATCGCAAGCCTTCCACAGCGCGGCGCATGGCCAACAGAGTGGCCTGCAGGATGTTGAGCTCCTCTATTTCGGCCACGCTGGCCTCGGCAATGGAGCAGCACAAGGCCTTGGCCCGAATTTCGTCAAACAGCTTTTCGCGGCGCGCCTCGGTCAACACCTTGGAGTCCGCCAGGCCCTTGATGGGGTTCAAATCGTTCAAAATGACCGCTGCGGCCACCACCGGCCCCGCCAGCGGCCCGCGCCCGGCCTCGTCCACGCCTGCCGTCAGGCCTGGGCTATGCCAACTGAGAGCAACTTGCTCAGGTTTGAAGAACTTTTTGGAGGGCATCGGTGGCGAGCTGGGCAGTGTTGCGTTTCAGTTCGGTGTGTAGTTGTGTAAATTGGCTTTGCAAGGCCGCTATTTTGGCGGGCGCTTGGAGCCAGGCAATCACAGCCGTCGCCAAAGCCTCGGGGGTTGCGGCATCCTGCAACAGCTCGGGCACCACAAAATCGCCGCACAAAATATTGGGCAAACCAACCCAGGGCTGCAACTTTTTGCGCCGCATGATTTGCCATGACAGCCAGTTCATGTTGTAGGCGATGACCATGGGGCGCTTGAACAAGGCAGCCTCCAGCGTGGCGGTGCCGCTGGCAATCAGGGCGACATCGCACGCTGCCAGAGCGGTGTGCGATTGGCCACTCAAGATTTGCACATTGGTCAAAACACCGGCCTGACGGGCTGCTGCCTCAATCTGGCTTTTAAGAGCCGGGATGGCAGGCACTACAAATTTAATAGCAGGGTATGCCCGTTTGACAGGGACTACAGCGCCAAAGAATCTTGAAGCCAGGTACTGGATCTCGGATTGACGGCTGCCCGGCAGAATAGCAACGACCTGGTCATCGTCCTTCAAACCTAAGCAGGCACGGGCCGCGGCTTTGTCAGGCTGCAGGGGAATCACACTCGCCAGCGGATGACCGACATAGGTCGCAGCAATGCCTTGCTGCGCCAGCAAGGCAGCCTCAAAGGGGAAAATGCACAGGACGTGGTCAACACATTGGCGAATCTTGTCAACCCGCTCCGGCCGCCAGGCCCACACAGAAGGGCTGATGAAGTGCACGGTTTTGATGCCTGCCGCTTTCAGGTCTCGCTCCAGATCCAGATTGAAGTCTGGCGCATCCACACCAATGAAAATATCGGGCGGCGATGCCAGCAGACGAGTTTTGAGGTTGTGCCGGATACCGACAATTTCGCGGTAGTGGCGCACCACTTCGACGTAACCCCGAACAGCCAGTTTGTCGCTAGGCCACCACGCGTCGAATCCACGGGCGGCCATTTGCGGGCCCCCGATGCCGAAGGCGTTCAAGTCAGGCCACCGTGGCTTCATGCCATCCAGCAACAAGCCTGCCAAGTAGTCGCCCGAGGTTTCCCCGGCCACCAGCGCCGCTTTCATGCCGGGTTAGCGAACAATGCCACGCTGGGGCGAGGTTTGGGCCAAAAATGTCAGCATCATTTCGACATCGGGCGCGGACTCGTGCCGGGTTGTAACCAGATCGGCAATCTGCGACTGCGCTTGTTCCAGTGTTAGATCCTCGCGATACAAGGCTTTGTGCATGGCCTTGACAGCGGCAATGCGTTCCGGCGAAAACCCGCGCCGGCGCAGTCCTTCCGTGTTCATGGCACGCGCGCTCGCAGGTTGACCCTGGCACATCACAAAAGGCGGCAAATCCGCAAACAGCAACGAACACATGGCCGTCATGCTGTGGGCCCCCAAGCGCACAAACTGGTGCACGACGGTGAAACCACCCAAAATTACCCAGTCGTCCACTTGGACGTGACCAGCCAGTTGCGAGTTGTTGGCAAAAATGGTGTTGTTGCCAACCTGGCAGTCGTGTGCCACATGCACATAGGCCATGATCCAGTTGTCGTTGCCAACCCGAGTGACACCCTTGTCGCCTGGCGAGCCGATGTTGAAGGTGCAGAACTCACGTATCGTGTTGCGGTCGCCAATGACCAGTTCACACGGTTCACCCGCATATTTTTTGTCCTGAGGAATCGCTCCAAGGGAGTTGAATTGAAAAATGCGGTTGTCTCGGCCAATCGTGGTGTGGCCTTCAATCACGCAATGGGGGCCAATCGTGGTGCCCGCGTCCACTTTAACGTGCTGGCCAATAACGCTGTAAGGCCCGATGCTGACCGAGGTATCAATGTCGGCCTTGGGATCAACCAGGGCGGTAGCGTGAATCAAACTCAAGGTACGGCTCCGAGCAATATCAAGCAATGGTGCGCATGGTGCACATCAACTCGGCCTCGCAGGCCAGATTGCCATCCACGCGCGCTACGCCTTTGAACTTGAAAATACCGGCCTTCATGCGCTCCAGGGTGACCTCCATGATGAGTTGATCACCGGGTTCCACAGGTCGCTTGAAACGCGCACCATCGATACCGGCAAAATAGTACACCGTCTTTTCATCCGGTACGACATTCAGTGTGTCAAACGCCAGCAAAGCGGCCGCCTGAGCCATGGCTTCCAGCATCAAAACCCCTGGCATAACGGGGCGATGCGGAAAGTGACCCATGAAAAACGGCTCGTTGATCGACACATTCTTGAGTGCCTTGATGCGTTTGCCTTTTTCAAGCTCCAACACCCGATCCACCAGCAGGATAGGATAACGATGGGGCAGTTTGTTGAGGATTTGGTGAATGTCCATCATGATGGTTCTGACTTCCGGTTTGTAGTTTCCAGCACCCTGATTCGCTCTCGCAAACGGTGCAGTTGTTTAAGCGTAGCGGCATTTTTTTCCCACGTTTCATTGTCGTCGATGGGGAAAATGCCAGAGTAGTGGCCCGGCTTCAAAATAGAACGAGTCACGACTGATGCTGCCGAAATATTGACATGGTCGGCTACCGTGAGATGGCCCAGAATAACGGCCCCACCGCCCACGGTGCAGTGCGCACCGATGGTGGCACTGCCCGCTACCCCGACGCAACCCGCCAGAGCGCTGTGTTTGCCAACGCGAACGTTGTGGCCAATTTGAATCAGGTTGTCGAGCTTTACGCCGTCTTCAATCACGGTGTCTTGCAGCGCGCCGCGGTCAATGCACGTATTGGCACCAATTTCAACGTCGTTACCAATTTGCACGGCACCCAACTGCTCGATTTTTTCCCACGCCCCTTGATTGGGCGCAAACCCGAAACCATCCGCACCAATCACAACACCTGGATGGACGATGCACCGCTCGCCAATCACACAGTTTTCACCGACCGCAACTCGTGATTTGAGAACCGTGAACGCACCAATGCGGGCGCCGGCCTCAACCACGCACAACGGGCCAATGATCGCTTGCGGATGAACGAATGCCGCAGCATCAACAATAGCGGACGGATGCACGGACACTCGAACCGCTGGCACAGCCAATTCGAGTTGGCGCTTCCAAAGTTGGGTGACGCGAGCGAAGTACAAATACGGTTCGTCCACCACAATGCAAGCGCCTCTGGCAGCTGCAACCGCCTGCATTTGAGGCCCAACAATCACACAAGCTGCTTTGGTGGCCGTCAAGAGGCGTTGATATTTGGGGTGACTGAGAAAGCTCAGGTCTTGATCGGTGGCGGACTCCAGCGGAGCAATCGCTGAAATGCCAAGTTCGGAATCTCCAATCAGCAAACCACCCAGTTCGCTGACGATATAACCAAGAGTCAGCGACACGCATCACCCAACTATTACAACTTTGAAGGCTTATTTGGTGGCCGCAGTATTCAGCGCCTTGATAACTTTGTCAGTGATGTCATGTTTGGGATTGACATAAACAGCCTCTTGAAGCACCAGATCATATTTTTCGGCCTCAGCGACAGCTTTTACGACCTTGTTGGCACGCTCCAGAACTTGCTGCAACTCTTCGTTTTTACGGGCGGTGAGGTCTTCTTGAAATTCACGACGCTTTCTCTGAAACTCACGGTCGGTTTCAACCAATTGCTTTTGCCGCGCGACACGCTGACTATCCGCCAAGGTTGGAGCCTCGCGCTCAAGCTTGTCTGAACCGGCCTTCAAACTGACACCCAACTCCTGTAAGTCCTTTTCGCGCTTGGAAAATTCCTGCTCCAGCTTCGCCTGCGCTGCCTTGGCAGTGCTAGCCTCCTTGAAAATACGGTCCGTATTGACGAAACCGATGCGAAACTCTTGCGCCTGCGCCGTGATGCCAAGCCCCATGAGCCCAAAGCAAACCGTAACACTGCATTGACGAAATAAATGCTTCATATTAGAAGGAGGTTCCGATTTGAAATTGCACAGTTTGAATTCTATCGCCGTCAAAACTGCGGACTGGCTTGGCCAATGCCAGACGTAATGGGCCTACGGGAGAAATCCAGCTGATACCAATACCTACAGAGGCACGCATGTCGGCAAAACTGTAGCTTTGGTCCGCCCCGTAAACGTTACCGGCATCCACAAATCCATACAAGCGCAGGGTGCGGTCGTTGCCCGCGCCGGGGAACGGCATCAAAAGCTCAGCATTGACGTTGATTTTTTTGGCACCGCCCAAGCTGAGATCTGTCACTGCGTCACGTGGACCCAAGCTACCTTGGTCAAAACCTCTCACCGAGCCTAAGCCTCCGCCATAAAAGTTCTTGAATAAAGGATACGGGCGGTCACCAACCGCGCTCCCCCAGCCGATTTCTGCGTTGAATGCGCCAGTAAGTTGCTTGCTAATGGGTACAAACTGCTGGTACTGATAGGTGCCACGCAGGTATCGGGCTTCGCCCCCAATACCCCATTCACCATAAGCTCGCTGATACACCCCCGAACTTGGCGCCAGTGCACTGTCGCGTCGATCCCGCGCCCAGCCCACGGTTAAAGGAACCGCATTGCTGGAGTAGCCAAACTGGTTGGCATAGGTTTGGTAAGCGTTCGGCAACAGGGTACCGGGAACGATCTCCGTGCTCTCAATGCCCAGACCAAAGTAAACCGTATCGCTTTCGGTGAACGGCACACCAAATCGCAAACTACCCCCCGAGGTTTTGAGTTGGTAGTAGCCCGGATCCTGATACGGACTGGATGTTTTGACGTAGACATCAATGGACCTCGACACGCCATCCGCCGTAAAGTAAGGGTCAGTCGTACTGAAAATAAGAGTGCGATTCGACTTGCTTGTATTCAGCTGAACGCCCAAAGAATTGCCAGACCCAAACGCATTCTCTTGTTTGAACCCAAACGACAACCCTAAGCCGTCACCGCTGGAAAATCCCGCCCCCAGGCTCAAGCTGCCCGTTGGCTTTTCCGTCACATTGATCGCCAGGTCAATCTGATCAGGCGTACCGGGCACTTCACGCGTCTCTATGCCGACATCTTTAAAGTATCCTAATCGGTCAACGCGATCTCGCGACAGTTTGATTTTGTCGGCATCGTACCAGGACGCCTCAAACTGGCGAAACTCACGCCGCACCACCTCGTCGCGGGTTCGGCTGTTGCCCACCACATTGATTTGCCGGACGTAGGCGCGCCGAGAAGGCTCACCTTGTAACACCAGCGCAACCCGGTTGTTGACGCGGTCTATTTCCTGACGCGCTTCGACACGTGCAAACGCATATCCAAAATTTCCAAAATAATCGGTGAAGGCTTTGGCGGTCTGCGTGACTTGGTCTGCGTTGTAGGCCTCACCGGGACGAATTACCACGAGCGACTTGAACTCATCGTCTTTACCCAGATAGTTACCCTCTAGCTTGATGCCCGACACGACATAACGCTCGCCTTCCGACACATTGATGGTAATGGCAATGTCTTTTTTGTTGGGCGAAATGGCGACCTGGGTTGAGTCAATCTTGAACTCAAGATAACCCCGGGTCAGGTAGTAAGACCGTAGCGACTCGGTATCCGCATTAAGTTTGACACGAGAATATCGGTCAGATTTGGTGTACCAACTAAGCCAACCGCCGGTGTCCAAATCAAACAAGTTTCGCAGCGTAGATTCGGAGAAAACCTTACTGCCCACAATTCTTATTTCATTGATTTTGGCAGGCTCACCTTCCGTCAAGCTAAAGACCAGATTGACTCGGTTACGCTCAATGGGTGTGACGGTGGTCACCACTTCGGCCCCATACAAACTGCGGTTGATGTACTGGCGTTTGAGCTCCTGCTCGGCCCGATCTACCAGCGCCTTGTCAAAGGGGCGACCGTCTGTCAATCCCACGTCTCGAAGCGCTTTCTTCAATACGTCCTTGTCGAACTCCTTGGCCCCTACGAAGTCAACGTCGGCAACGGTGGGACGTTCCTCAACAATCACCACCAGCACATCACCACTAATTTCCAGCCGGACGTCCTTGAACAAACCCAGTCCAAACAGGGCTCGAATCGCGGACGCACCCTTGTCATCGTTGTAGGTATCCCCCACCCTCACAGGTAAAGAGGCAAAAATAGTTCCAGCTTCAACCCGTTGTAAGCCCTCGACACGAATGTCGCGCACCTGGAAAGGTTCAGCAGCCCAGGATGTGGCAGTACCGAAGGCAACCGCCAAAGCCAGCACAGCAGCATGTTTTTGAATACGTGTGAGTTTCATTTTTTGAGTCAAATCAAGGCTGAGATTGGCTTGGAAAATTGATAAAAACTAACCAAGCAATCGGTTGATGTCATTAAAGAACGCAATTGACATCATTATCAGCAACACAGCGATACCGCCCCGCTGCAAACGTTCCATCCAGGCATCGGATACGGTTTTGCCGGTCACGCCCTCCCAAAGATAATACATCAGGTGTCCACCATCCAAAACCGGCAGTGGCAGCAGGTTGAGAACCCCTAGGCTGACGCTAATTAGCGCTAAAAAAGTCAAATACTGGGTTAGGCCCATACCGGCTGACTTGCCTGCGTATTCAGCAATGGTCAGCGGCCCGCTCAGGTTCTTGAGTGATGCATCTCCAACGACCATTTTTCCCATCATGCTAAGGGTCAGCTTTGACACTTCCCACGTGTGGACAACACCATTCCACAATCCGCCAAAAAAACCAAACTGGACAACCACAAACTCAGGTGGCGCTCCGATATAGGCCCCGATTCGTCCGACCCGGAGATTGCCTTCCAATTTGACTTCGGGATGCACTTCAACCGTCAAAATAGAACCTGATCGCTCAATTCTCCACGTACTCGCTCCTGCGTCGACATCGTTCACAGAAGCGCGAATCAACTCACGCAGTTGCCCGCCATCCACAATCTTTTTGGTGCCCAGGGTTAAGACAAGATCGCCTTTTTTAAGACCTCCCTTTTCAGCGGCTCCGCCGTTCATGACTTCTCCAATCACTGGACGGGTCATTGGGCTCACAACGCCAATTTTTTGGAATAAGTGCGCATCGGCCTCAGTGACCTCAATCCCGCTGAGTTTGAGCACAACCTGCTTCTGCTTCAAACCGGACGGTTGCGCTACCGTCATTTGAACATCGCGCCCCTCCAGGGCACCACGGGTCAATAACCAACGCAAGTCTTCAAAAGAAATGATGTCTTGTTGACCACCGTCTGCAAAGCCAGCACTTTGAACCAGCTCACCGCCGATGAGACCGGCACGTTCCGCAGCCGAGCCCACGGTAGGATTGGCCAAGATGGCTTTTGGTTGTTCGACACCACTCCAATTCACAGCTGAATACAAGAAAGCCGCCAACAGCAAATTGGCCAATGGCCCAGCCGCGACGATCAAAACTCGTGACAAAAGCGGCTGCGTGTTGAAAGCCAAATGACGCTCTTTGGGTGCTACCGGTGCCTCACGCTCATCGAGCATCTTGACATAGCCTCCCAGCGGGAAAGCCGCAATAACGAACTCTGTTGAAGAACCCTTGGGAGTCCAGCACACCAGCGGTTTGCCAAAACCTACCGAGAATCTAATCACTTTGACACCACAGGCCACAGCAACCCGGTAGTGGCCAAACTCGTGAATGGCGACCAAAAGCCCAAGTGCAAAAACGAAGGCAACAACTGTCAGCATGCTGGTATCCAGCAAAAGTCAAGCGCCAAAACGCTGAACGACAGCATTGGCTGCATAGCGCGATGATTCATCGAGGGCCAGCAAATCGTCAAGGCAACCTGGCGGCGAAAGTGCTACGGCTGCCAACGTTTCAATATTGACTTGATGGATCTGGTCAAACCGGATCCGCTGTAAAAGAAATGCATCCACAGCCACTTCGTTCGCTGCATTGAGAACAACTGTACTTCCCGCCGGAGCGCGCAAAACATCCCATGCGAGTTTCAGTCCAGGGAATCGCTCAGGATGCCCCCGTGAACTGGTGGCCTCAAAAGTCATATCGATCATGTTTCCAATGTCCAATGCGGCCGAACCACCTGCCATACGGTCAGGCCAAGACAGGCCGTAGGCAATGGGCCCCCGCATATCGGGCGTGCCCAATTGAGCAACCACAGAGTTGTCTTTGTACTGCACCATGGAATGGATCACGCTCTGGGGATGAATAACCACTTCCAGTTGATCCGGTGAAACGCCAAACAGGAACTTTGCTTCGATCACCTCAAGTGCCTTGTTCATCATGGTGGCCGAATCCACGGATATTTTACGACCCATGACCCAATTGGGATGGGCACAAGCTTGATCCGGCGTAACGTCACGCAAACTAGCTGGTTCACGCGTCCGAAAAGGTCCCCCTGATGCCGTCAATATGATTTTGTCAATGCGCTCAAGCCAGGTCGATGCATCTTGTGGCAGGGACTGAAAGATGGCCGAATGCTCGCTGTCAATAGGTAACAGCGTCGCATTCCCCTTTTTGACGGCATCCAGAAATACGTCGCCCCCCACCACCAACGCTTCCTTATTGGCAAGTAGCAAGCGCTTGCCTGCAAGGGCCGCCTCCAGGCAGGAGGCCAAACCAGCGGCTCCCACTATCGCGGCCATCACCATATCAACCTGCTCATGTGCGGCAACCATGGATATTGCCGCAGCCCCCCAAAGCACCCGCGTTGTCAGCCCCGACGCGAGGCACTGCGACTCCAAAAGTTTGCCATGCGCTTCGCTCGCCATCACGGCGTAAGCAGGGGCAAATTGTGCGCATTGCTTGAACATCAAGTCAACCCGCGTTGCCCCAGTCAAGGCGAATACTTCAAACCGGTCGGGATGGCGGGAAATCACATCCAGTGTGGTGGTTCCGATGGAACCCGTAGAACCCAGAATTGAAACCCGTTTTTTGGAGAAGGGCATGACTTGCATCAAAGGTGATAAAGCATCATGGCCAACGGTAACGTCGGGAGGAGTGCATCAACACGGTCCAGAACCCCGCCATGCCCCGGCAGCAGGCCGCTGCTGTCTTTCACACCAGCACTGCGCTTGACCAAGGATTCAGCCAGGTCTCCCACAACACTCATGGCGGCCATAAACACGACCGCAATCAGCATCAGCCACCAGCCTTTTGCATACAAATGGGTGTAAAGACTTTGCACGCTCACAACTTGAGTGGTATCAAACCAATGCCAGACAAAGGCCATTACCACAACACCGACCATGCCGCCCCAAACGCCCTCCCAACTCTTGCCCGGGCTGATTGACGGTGCCAGCTTGCCGTAGGCGATTTTCCCGCCAAACGCCCTGCCAGAAAAATACGCGGCAATGTCAGCCATCCAGACAAGTAGCAGGATTGACATCAAAAAATTTATCCCAATCACGCGCGCCTGGGCCACTGCAAGCCAGGCAGCGGTCAAGACGACAAGCCCACCCAACAAACGAACAGGGCGCGAAATTCGGGACCACAGCGACGGGCCACCCTGCAGCAACAAAGCACCACAAAGCACCCAAAAAAATCCCAAAAATAACCAACCGCCGGCATACGGAAAAGGTGACTTAAGCAGCCCCAACCACCAAGCACAAACGCACATTACAAGACAAACAAAGCCAGTCAAATAAGCCGCTGCATTGCTGTACCCGTTGAGACGCGCCCACTCCCATGCCCCCGCCGAGATCAGCACCAATGCCACGACACAAAATGGTGTCGGTGACGGATAAAACAGTGCTGGAAGCAATATCAACAACAGAGCAATGGCAGTGATAACGCGTTGCTTGAGCATTGAATTCTTTCAAGCCGCCTGGTGTAACTTTGAAGCTGCGACGGACAATTGCTCAGAGGTTCTGCCGAACCGACGTTCACGTCGTCCATAGGACTTGATGGCGGCATCCAAAGCTGCCTCATCGAACTCGGGCCAGAGTTTTTCACTGAAGTAAAGCTCTGAATACGCCACCTGCCACAGCAAAAAGTTGCTGATGCGCTGCTCGTCACCCGTACGAATCAGCAAATCCGGGTCAACCACATGAGACAACGCCATGGCCTCATTCAGGCTGACCTCGGTGATCGCCTTGCCCTGCGCTGCCAGTTGTGCCGCAGCCTGGGCAATATCCCAACGCCCCCCATAGTTAAAACACACGTTGAGGATCAATCGGGTGTTGGTTGCCGTCAGGGCTTCAGCCTGCAGAAACCCGGCTTTGACTTTTTCACTTAAGCCACCCCGCTCCCCCACAAAATGCAATTGCACGCCATCTGCGTTGAGTTGCGGAACCTCACGTGAAATAGCCATTGCCAGCAAATCCATCAATCCAGATACCTCATCCTGAGGACGGTTCCAATTCTCCGACGAAAACGCAAAAACGGTCAACACACCAACACCACGTGCTGCGCAGGCCTTAACGCAACGCTTGAGCGAATCAACGCCTTGCTTGTGCCCCGCGATACGCGGCAAAAACCGCTTTGCAGCCCAGCGGCCATTGCCATCCATCACGACGGCAATGTGATGCGGTATTTGACTCATGGGACGGACGGCAGCGCAGGCAACAAAGTGAGCAGCGTGGGGGCCACTTAAACCGCCATCAGGTCTTGCTCTTTGGCCACGACCAGTTGGTCAATTGTGATGATATGTCGATCGGTCATTTTTTGGATATCGGCTTCTGAGCGCTTTTGGTCATCCTCTGATGCAAGTTTGTCCTTGACGACCTTTTTGACCGACTCATTCGCATCACGACGTAAATTACGCACCGCGATTTTCGCGTTCTCTCCCTCACCACGCACTACCTTGGTCAACTCTTTGCGACGCTCTTCACTCATGGCGGGCATAGGCACCCGAATCAGATCGCCCATCGACGACGGGTTCAAACCCAAATCGCTGTCACGAATAGCTTTTTCAATTTTTGCACCCATACCCTTTTCCCAAGGCTGAATGCTAATCGTGCGCGCATCAATTAAAGACACATTGGCCACCTGGCTGATGGGCAACAGAGAACCGTAGTAGTCCACCTGTACCGTGTCCAGCAACGCAGGATTGGCACGGCCTGTTCTGACTTTGGTCAGATTAACTTTAAACGCCGCAATGGACTGGTCCATTTTGGTCTCTACTGTACTGCGTATGTCATCCAATGTCATGTTGTTCTCCGCTTTCACTCACCGCCGTTTTGGCGATGTCCAAACCACTCTTCACACCTTGTTCCATTGTCAGGCATAAACCAGCGTGCCTTCATCTTCACCCATGACTACGCGCTTCAGAGCACCATGTTTAAAAATTGAAAACACCTTGATGGGTAGCCTCTGATCCCGACACAGCGCAAAAGCGGTCGCGTCCATGATGCCTAGGTTGCGGGAGATTGCCTCGTCAAACGACAGCTGGGTATAACGCGTTGCGGTAGGGTCTTTTTTAGGGTCGGCCGTGTAGACGCCATCCACCTTGGTGGCCTTCAGAACAATCTGGGCGCCAACTTCTGCGCCGCGCAAGGCTGCGGCCGTGTCCGTCGTGAAGAATGGGTTACCTGTTCCCGCTGCGAAGATAACAACCTTGCCTTCTTCAAGATATTGCAGAGCCTTGGGACGCACGTAAGGCTCAACCACCTGATCAATGGCGATGGCCGACATCACGCGGGCGGTAAGCCCTGCTTTGTTCATGGTGTCACCCAAGGCCAGAGCGTTCATCACGGTGGCTAACATGCCCATGTAGTCGGCGGTTGCACGATCCATTCCGACTGACCCGCCCGCTACCCCCCTAAAGATATTGCCGCCGCCAATCACTATAGCGACCTCGACCCCCAACCGGGTTACTTCAGCCACCTCATCCACCATGCGCACGATGGTGTCGCGGTTGATACCAAACTGGTCATCGCCCATCAAGGCCTCACCAGACAGCTTGAGCAGAATGCGCTTGTAGGCCGGATTGGGCGTGGACATGAGGAACTCCTTGGGCGATAAATTTTTTGGCTGGATGACCCCCAACTTTACGACATTGGGGCGGGTGAAATGCTACTCAGTCAGAGCGGGATATCAAGCTGCCTGCTTGGCTGCGGCGACTTGAGCCGCAACTTCGGCAGCAAAGTCATCAACCTTCTTCTCAATGCCTTCGCCCACGACATAAAGTGTGAAACCCTTGACCGTGGTGCTGGCTGCCTTGAGCATTTGCTCGACTGTCAGTTTGTCATTTTTAACAAAGGACTGATTGAACAGCGACACTTCTTTCAGGTACTTTTGCACACCACCTTCAACGCGTTTGGTGACGATTTCAGCGGACTGAACCGGCTTGCCGGCGGCCGTGGCAACGGCAGCATCTTCAGCTGCTTTGGCAACCGCCACTGAGCGCTCACGCGCCACCAACTCCGCTGGCACATCAGCGCTGGACAAGGCCACAGGTTTCATGGCAGCAACGTGCATGGCAACGTCTTTAGCCGCCGTCTCATCGCCTTCAAATTCGACGACAACACCAATGCGCGTACCGTGCAGGTACGAAGCCAATTTGGCATCTGCTGCAAAACGCTTGAACCGGCGAAAACTCATATTCTCGCCAATTTTACCAATCAGACCCTTGCGCACATCTTCAAGCGTGGGGCCAAAGCCGTCTTGCTCGTAGGCAAGAAGTCCCAACGCAACCACGTCGGCAGGGTTGTGCTTGGCGATCAACTCTGCGGCTACGTTGGCCAGCTTCAAGAAGCTGTCGTTTTTGGTGACGAAGTCAGTTTCGCAGTTGACTTCAAGCAACGCACCGCCTGATGCATCGATATAGCTGGTCACCACGCCTTCGGCAGTGATGCGCCCAGCGGCTTTACCGGCTTTGCTGCCTAGCTTGACACGCAGCAACTCTTCAGCCTTCACCATATCGCCTTCAGCCTCAGTCAGGGCGCGCTTGCACTCCATCATCGGTGCGTCAGTCTTGCCGCGCAGTTCAGCAACCATGCTCGCAGTAATTGCAGTCATTTTGATTCTCCTTAACAGTGTCTATTCAATTCAAACTTCAAACTCTTTTGAAGCTAAAAAAAAGGGGCGCAAAGCCCCCTTTTTGGCCTCGGGCGAAACTCAGGCAACTGCCTCGTTCACTTCGACAAATTCATCCGTCGTTTCAGCAGCAACTGCCTTGACCACGTCATCCACCGCATTGGCGCGGCCTTCAAGAATGGCATCTGCAATACCGCGGGCATACAGGGTCACAGCTTTTGATGAGTCGTCGTTACCAGGGATGACGTAATCAATACCTTCGGGCGAGTGATTCGAGTCCACCACACCGATCAAAGGAATGCCGAGCTTTTTGGCTTCAGCAACAGCAATCTTGTGGAAACCCACGTCAATGATGAAAATCGCATCTGGCAATGCATTCATATCCTGAATACCGCCAATGTCTTTTTCCAGCTTGGCGAGTTCACGAGCAAACATCAACTGTTCTTTCTTGCTCATGGCGTCCAGACCGGCTTCCTGCTGAACCTTCATCTCTTTGAGACGCTTGATTGAGGTCTTGACCGTTTTGAAATTGGTCAGCATGCCACCCAACCAACGCTGGTCAACAAAAGGAACGCCAGCGCGCTGGGCTTCAGCAGCCACAGTTTCGCGAGCCTGGCGTTTGGTGCCCACCATCAAAACGGTACCGCGACGCGCCGTGAGTTGCTTCACGAACTTCGACGCTTCCTGGAACATCGGGAGCGATTTTTCCAGGTTAATAATGTGGATTTTGTTGCGATGGCCGAAAATATACGGGGCCATCTTGGGATTCCAGAAACGGGTTTGGTGACCGAAATGGACACCGGCTTCCAGCATTTCACGCATGGTAACTGACATGTTTTAACTCCAAAGGTTAAGTCTAAAATCCAGCCCGCTATTGACACCCTCGAAAGATGATTTGAATCTGCCGGGAATGCAACACCTTGATGGAACTGGTTTGCGATTTGTCTGCCGATGGGGGTCAATATGGATATGACCCAACATCATCAGCGAAACCCGTCGATCATAGCATAACTTGCCCTCAAAATGCCCCTTAGAACCTCGCCCATACCTCAACTTGCCGACTTGCAAGCGATACGAAATGACCTGCGCGCAGATCGCAGCTCTGCCTTGCTTGAAATGGACAATGCCATCGCGCGAGCACAAACCGCCTCATGCAACCAAGTGTTCATCAAGTCCATGTTTGACGACGCACGCAGGGCCGCAGCGGAGCCAGGTATCACGCAAAAGCCGCTCGCAGGGCTGGCTATTTCAGTCAAAGATCTGTTCGACATCGCCGGGCAAACCACAGCGGCGGGCTCCATGGTGCTGGCTGCTGCGCCCGCAGCTCTGCGGGATTGCACGGCTGTAGCGCGCCTCAAGGCAGCGGGTGGCATCGTGATAGGCCGCACCAACATGTCCGAATTTGCATTTTCTGGCGTTGGCACGAATCCGCACTTTGGCACACCCGTCAATGCTGCATCGCAAGACGCTCCGTTGATTCCCGGTGGTTCATCGTCTGGCGCGGCAGTGTCCGTCGCAACGGGTGCTGCGTTCATCGGTCTGGGTTCGGACACGGGGGGCTCCATCCGCATCCCGGCCGCCCTGAATGGCATCGTGGGGTTCAAAAGTACGGCACAGCGCGTTCCCACCCTAGGTACCCTGCCGCTGTCCACCACCATGGATACCATCTGTGCCCTCACCCGTTCGGTGCGCGATGCCATCCTGACGCATGAAATTCTGGCGGCGCGTACCGTGACGAAAAGCAACGCGCCAATCAGTTCTTATCGGCTGGCCGTGGTCAGGCCTCTCATGCAAGATGGATTGGATTCAACCGTCGCCATCGCCTGGCAGCGCTGCCTCGACACCTTACGCGCTTCGGGCGCGATGATTGAGGAAATCAGCTTACCCGAGCTCAACGAATTGCCCTCCATCCAGTCCACCGGCGGATTTTCAGCCGCTGAAAGTTACGCCTGGCACCACGCGTTGATGCAAAAAAGCGCCGGGCAGTATGACCCTCGCGTGCTTGCGCGTATCCAGCGCGGCGCAACGATGAGTGCGTGCGACTACATTGAGCTTCATGCCGCCCGACGCAACTGGATCAAAAGAATGGAGGTCGCGCTGCGAGGCTTTGACGCTATTTTGTCGCCCACAGTGCCCATCGTTGCCCCGCCTATTGCGGATGTAGCACCCGGCCTGGAGCACGACGTCGCATTTTTCAAAGTGAACGGACTGCTGTTGCGCAATACCAGTGTGATCAACATGCTCGACGGATGCGCCATTTCCATTCCCTGCCACGTGCAAGGCGAATTCCCCGTAGGCCTGATGGTCTGGCATGCAGCCCTGCACGACGACACAGTGCTCAATATTGCCCTGCAGGCCGAAACATTGCTACAAATAGCATAGCTTCAAACGTCCATATGGCGGGGACTTCAGGCCCATTTTGATCACAAGTTCAGGGATTTCATGAAAATTGCAGTCATTGGCGCCGGTATCGTCGGAATCACCACCGCTTACGAACTGGCGTGCGACGGTCAGGACGTCACTGTCTTTGAGCGGCGCGGTGCAGCGGCCGAGGAGTCGAGCTTTGCCAATGCGGGTGTCGTCGCGCCAGGTTATGTCACACCATGGGCCGCGCCCGGCATGCCAGGCAAGGTGCTGAAGCACTTGTTCAGCCGGTACGCACCCGTCAAAGTCGGCTTGCCACTTTCAGGCAGCGAGGTGGCCTGGATATGGCGCTGGTACCGGGCCTGTAAACCTGCCCCTTACCTGACCCATCGCTGTCACCTGCAGCGCCTGGCTTTTTACAGCCGGGAGCGCTTGCACAAAGTTACCGCCGACCTGAAGCTGGAGTACGACCGCAGCGACGGTTACATGGTGCTGTTGCGGTCTGAGGGTGACCGCAAAATGATTGAGGCAAGCTTGCAGGTTTTGCGTGATGTGGGCGTTGCCTTCAACGAGCTGGACGCCGCAGGCGCACGCAGGCAAGAGCCTGCTTTAAACCCCGACACAGCTCTTCTGGGGGCCATTCACTTGCCCGATGACGAGGTGGGTAATTGCCGCCAATTTGCGCTTTTACTTAAAAACGAATGCCAGCGCATGGGGGTGAAATTTGAGTTCAACACGAGCGTGAGCCGCATTGATACCCGGATTCCCGGCTCCTTGCTGATGCAGGATGAACCCGTAGCGCGCAAATTTGATGCCCTCGTGATGTGCGCAGGGCTTGCGTCCAGTCAACTCCTGCGCCCCTTGGGGTTGAAGATCCCTATGGCCGCCGTCTATGGTTATTCCATGAGCGCCAATATCCGCGAGTCGCTCAATGCGCCCCGCAGTGCGGTGATGGACGAGCGCTTCAAAGTCGCAATCTCTCGCTTGGGCAATCGGGTGCGTGTGGCTGGCAGTGCCGAGATTGGTGGCTCGCCACAACAACACCGCGAATCGGCCATCCAGACACTGTACAAGGTGCTTCACGACTGGTTTCCAGGGGCAACCCACCAATCCAGCGGCGTGCAAATCTGGAAAGGTGCGCGCCCTATGTTGCCTGACGGGCCACCCCTCATTGGCGCCAGCGGTATCCCCGGCCTCTGGCTCAACCTGGGCCATGGTTCCAGCGGCTGGGCGCTGAGTTGCGGCTCGGCCCGCGCCCTTGCAGATCAGGTCAGCGGCAAAGCACCGGATATCGACATGAATGGCTTTACTGGAACCCGGCTGGCAGATTAGCAAGTTAGCGAAAGGGGCCCTATCCGGTACACAATGCGGGGTCCCAACTTCACCGGTGCACCATGAGCCCTGAACTGTCGCAAAAACTAGCCGCAGCCGTTGACGGGATGCCTGCTTTCCCCAAAAGTGTGCAAAAAATCCTGGAGCTGACGCGCGATGCCAACGCCACGCCCAAAGATCTGGTGCAAGTCATCAACAATGACCCGGTAGTCACCGTCAAGATTTTGAAGGTGGTGAATTCAGCCTACTACAGCCTGCCAAAACAGATCACGTCTGTGGGCAATGCAGTGGTTTACATGGGTTTTAACACCATTAAAAACCTGGCCTTGAGCATTGCCGCCATCGGCATGTTGCCCAAAGACAATGCCGCTGGTTTTGACAGTCAGCAGTATCTGCTCCATTCTTTAGCCACTGCGGCAATCGCCAAAAAGCTGGCTCTGAAACTGAACGATGCCGACCCCATGGATTGCTTTATTGCTGGCTTGTTGCACGATTTTGGCAAAGTAGTATTCGCGCAATTCATGCCCAGGGAATTCAGCCAAGCCCTACAGCTGAGCCAGGCTTATGGTCGATCGCTGCACATTACCTTGCAAGAGATCATTGGGGTTGACCACGCCGTGGTGGGTGCCATGTTGGTAGAGAAGTGGCGTTTCGCACCAACACTGATTGAGACCATTCGCAACCAGCACGGCACGGACCTCAAAGACACCGACATGATCGCCTGCGTTTTCGGCGCCAACCAGATTGCCAAGAAGCTCAATTTCGGATTTGGTGGCAATGCCTTTATTGAAGAATTTTCACCACAAATGACCAAACGACTGGGGGGTACGCTCGACGAAGTCATTGCGGCACTGGGCGATTTGCAGCCCCTGTTTGAAGAGGCCAAAGTGTTCGCCAAAATGTAATGCAAACTGACAACCCACGAGTGGAGACCAGACTATGAAAATCAAATTTTGGGGCGTGCGCGGCTCCATTGCATCGCCGGGGCCCAAAACGGTTCGCTACGGCGGCAATACCACCTGCATTGAAATTCGCACTGATGACAACGAGCTGATCATTCTGGATGCGGGCACCGGCATCTTCCCATTGTCGCAAAGCCTGCTGGCGGAGATGCCCGTCACCGCCAATATCCTGATTACCCATTCGCATTGGGATCATATTCAGGGTTTGCCATTTTTTGTGCCCAACTTCATTCCCGGCAACACGTGCCGCCTGCATGGCGCATTTGACCCGGTGTCGGGCAATGGCGTTGAGCAGGTTATGTCGGTGCAATTGCAGTACAGCTATTTCCCACTGCGCGAGGCTGAATTGAAAGCCCGCATTGAGTACGTCACGCTGAAACCGGGAGAACCCACGCAGGTGGGGTCGGCCACCGTCACGCCTTACTTGCTGAATCATCCGGTGATCAATTTTGGTTACCGCATCGAATGCAACGGCAAGTCCGTCTTCTTTACCGGTGACCATGAGCCACCCTACAACATTTACGAACCCGCAGACGACGAATATGCCGAGTACCAAGGCTTTGTTGACGAGAAGGCCCAGGCCATTCAAAGCGCCATCAACGGCGTGGACGTGTTGATTGCCGATTGCTCTTACACCGAGGCCGAATACCCCGCCAAAAAAGGCTGGGGCCATGGCACTTACAACTCCAGCATCCAGATTGCTGCAACGGCCAAGGTCCGCGTGCTGTTTTGCACCCACCACGAACCTACCCGCAGTGATGACGCGCTGGAAACTGTGTTTGCACAAGCACTGGCCCAAAGCGCACCAGTTTCAACCGGGATGGACATTCGCCTCGCCAAAGAAGGGGAATCGTACGAGTTCTGATCTGGTTCGGGTTCTTGACACAACCCAGTTGCCACACGACTTGCATGGTGTCACGGCAACCCGCGAGATCGAACGCACCTGGCAGGCCGCCCTGCCCCCCCACACCCTGATGCAGCAGGCTGGGCTGGCAACAGCCCGGCTTGCGATGGCACTCGCACCCCACTCTCACAAAATCTGGTTGGCCTGCGGCCCCGGCAATAACGGCGGCGATGGGTTGGAAGCCGCCATGCACTTGAAACGCTGGGGCAAACATCCGGTGGTGACCTGGCTGGGCACGCCGGAGTCAGCGCCTGCCGATGCCGTCCAATCCTGGCAGAGTGCCGTTTCAGCAGGCGTGAGTTTTGCCGACGAACCACCCGCCTGCTTTGACCTCTGCATCGACGCGCTGCTCGGCATTGGCTTTGACCCCGGCATTCGTGACATCACGGGGCAAATGGCGCATTGGATCGGTCTGATCAATTCAGCTTCCGTCCCCGTCCTGGCCGTTGACATTCCTACCGGTTTGAATGCGGATACGGGTCGCGAAGGCCTGGTGAGTGTGCAGGCACAGTTCACGCTGAGCCTTCTAACGCTCAAACCAGGACTATTTACGGCGCACGGGCGCGATGCGGCGGGTGAGGTTTGGCTGTGCGATTTAGGCACTGGCAGTGCGGTTAAGCAGCTCACAGCATCACTGGCCGGATCATCCGCTTTGATTGCGTCACCACAACCCACCGCGCCAACCGCCAGCCTTTGCGGGTTGCCCACCACAACCCCACGCAGGCACGCATCCCACAAAGGAAGCTTCGGTGATGTCGTCGTCATCGGCGGTGGAACCGGCATGACGGGCGCTGCCTTGCTGGCTGGCGCCGCCGCATTGCAGTCGGGTGCAGGGCGTGTGTTTGTCGCACTGCTGGACAACGGCACCCTGCAAGTAGACCTGACCTACCCTGAATTGATGTTCAGGCCGTTGGCAGGACTGGACTTGAGCGGCAAAACCGTGGTGTGCGGCTGCGGCGGCGGCGAGGCTGTCCACGCGCAACTTGACAAGATATTAAGGGCTGAGGTCCCCGTCGTTATTGATGCAGACGCTATCAACTCAATAGCAATTTCATCTGCACTGCAAACGCTTTTGGTGCAACGTTCGACCCGCCGGTGGCCCACGGTCATGACACCTCACCCGCTGGAAGCCGCGCGCTTGCTGAAAACAACAGCGGCACAGGTCCAGCAGGACCGCCTGACGGCGACACAAAGGCTGGCCGACGCGTTTGGCTGCACGGTGGTGCTCAAAGGATCAGGCACCGTGGTGGCCATGCCGGGTCACATACCCAGCATCAACCCCACAGGCAATGCCTCTCTCGCCACAGCGGGCACAGGGGATGTGCTGGCGGGCATGGTCGGTGCCCTGCTTGCTGCGGGCTTGCCAGCGTTTGAGGCCGCCTGCGAGGCCGTCTACTTGCACGGACAAGCGGCAGACACCTGGCAACAACGATCCTCACAGCAGCATTTGACGGCTAGTGAGTTAATTCAGTTGCTATAAAGTCAATAGCTAACTATACCCATCTC
Source organism: Burkholderiales bacterium (assembly GCA_031419575.1). Classification (GTDB taxonomy): domain Bacteria; phylum Pseudomonadota; class Gammaproteobacteria; order Burkholderiales; family Burkholderiaceae_C; genus JANYCG01. The sequence continues at coordinate 23,071 of JANOLC010000264.1, forward strand.
ACGGGGACTTGAGCGTGTTTTTACTGAAAAAATCTAACCGCGACCGACAAACGGCATATTGGTGGCCATCACCGTGTGGAACAACACGTTGGCCGACAAGGGCAGGTTGGCCATGTACAACACCGACTGACCGACGATGCTCACGTCCATCAGCGGCTCAATGGCAATTTCGCCATTCGCCTGAATCACGCCAGTAGCCATGCGCTGCGCCATCTCGGTGGCTGCGTTGCCGATGTCGATCTGCCCAACGGCAATGTCGTACTTGCGCCCGTCCAGCGACGCCGTTTTGGTCAGCCCTTTGACCGCATGTTTAGTCGAGGTGTAAGCGATGGAGTTCGGGCGTGGTGTGGTGGCAGAGATCGAGCCGTTGTTAATGATGCGTCCGCCACGAGGTGTCTGCGCTTTCATCACACGAAAGGCCTGCTGAATGCACAGGAAAACGCCCGTGAGGTTGATGTCCACCACGTTCTTCCATTGCTCAATCGTCAGGTCTTCCAGTGGAATACCGGGTGCATTGACACCCGCGTTGTTGAACAGCAGATCAACCCGGCCAAAGGCTGCGACTGCTGCATCAAACAGCGCTTTGACTGATTCGGGGTTAGCCACATCAGTGGGCACCGCCAGTGCACGGTCTGCCGCACCGCTCTGCGCGATCACTTCGGCCAGCGGTTCGGGGCGACGACCCGCCAGTACCACTTTGTAGCCGCCTTGCAGCAGCGCCAAAGCCGCCGCTTTGCCCACACCCGTACCAGCACCTGTCACGATGGCTACTTTTGAAATTGATGTCATGTTTGTGTCTCGTTGAAAATGATGATTGTCTCAGTGGAGAAGTTGTTCTGCCAATTCACGAACGACGGCGAGATTTGCTGGCCCGGTCTTTCTTTTTACCCGCCACTTTGGGTGCTTGCAAAGGGGGTGCAGACAGCAACGAAGCCGTGCGGGAGGACTTGCGAGATGCCCGCTGCGCAGACGGTTTGTAGGCCTGTGCATCCGTGATGCCGCGAGCATCACCGCGCGCGTCTCCCCGCCCATCCGAATCACGCAAAGTGCCCTTGTCCTTCATGGCACCTTTGAGTAACTCTTCGCCTTCACGAACCAGTCTGAAATCGATCTTGCGACCGTCCAGATCCACGCGGCTCACCTGCACCCGCACCCGCGAACCAATTGCAAAACGCAAGCCGGTGCGCTCGCCACGCAACTCCTGGCGCGCTTCATCGAAGCGGAAATATTCCCCGCCCAGCTCGGTGATATGCACTAGGCCCTCAACATACATCGCATCCAGCGTGACGAAGATACCGAAGCTGGTGGCCGAGGTAACCACACCGCCATATTCCTCGCCCAGATGCTCGCGCATGTACTTGCATTTGAGCCAGGCTTCCACATCACGGCTGGCCTCGTCGGCACGGCGCTCGTTGGCACTGCAATGCAAGCCTGCCGCCTGCCAGGCGAGGTTGTCGGCACTGACTTTTTTGGGCTTTTGCCCAGGCTCTGCTACTTTGGAAGCGAGATTTTTCTCGAGCCGACGCGACAACTTGGCATGCGCCTCACCGGGCGTGGGCAGCACTGGTAGCTGGTACTTGGTCTTACCCAGAATCGCCTTGATGACCCGGTGCACCAGCAAATCGGGATAACGCCGAATCGGACTGGTGAAGTGGGTGTAAGCGTCAAACGCCAGACCAAAGTGACCCGCATTGATGGGCGTGTAAATCGCCTGCGACATGGAGCGCAGCAACATCGAGTGGATCTGCTGCGCGTCAGGCCGGTCTTTGGTGGCCGCTGCAATGGCCTGAAACTCACCGGGCGACGGGTTGTCGCTGATGCTCAAGCCTACACCCGTGGCTTTCAGGTAGGCGCGCAGGGTTTCCTGCTTCTCGGGCGTGGGGCCTTCATGCACCCGGTACAGCCCCGGGTGTTTGCCCTGCAAGATGAAATCCGCACTGCACGTGTTCGCGGCAAGCATGGCCTCTTCAATGAGCTTGTGGGCGTCATTGCGAGTCCGCGGGATGATCTTCTCGATGCGACCGCCCTCATCACAAACGATTTGGGTCTCCACGGTTTCAAAGTCAACCGCACCGCGTTTGTTGCGTGAGTTCAGCAGGGCGCGGTACACGTCATGCAAGTTCATCAGATCGGGCACCCGGTCCTTACGCCGCGCTGCCTCCGGGCCTTTGGTGTTGGCCAGAATGGCGGCGACCTCGGTGTAAGTGAAACGCGCATGGCTCCACATGACCCCCGGATAGAACTGGTAGGCCGAGACCTCGCCCTCCGATGTGACAAACATGTCGCACACCATGCACAGGCGCTCGACTTCAGGGTTCAGCGAACACAGGCCGTTGGACAGCTTCTCTGGCAGCATGGGGATCACGCGGCGGGGGAAATATACGCTGGTCGCACGGTCGTAGGCATCCACGTCAATCGCCGAGCCTGTGTCAACATAGTGGCTGACATCGGCAATGGCTACCAACAAGCGCCAGCCCTTCACCGCCGACTTACCTCGCCCCTGCGTCGCGGGTTCGCAGTAAACGGCATCGTCAAAATCGCGCGCGTCTTCACCGTCGATAGTGACCAGCGGCACATCCGTCAAGTCAATGCGGTGCTTTTTGTCAGCTGGCAAAACCTTGTCCGGCAGCGTGCGTGCCAAGGCGATACAGGCATCTGAGAACTCATGCGGCACGCTGTATTTGCGCACCGCAATTTCAATTTCCATGCCGGGGTCGTCAATCTCACCCAGCACCTCTTTGACCCGGCCCACCGGTTGCCCAAAGAGCGCGGGGGGCTCGATCAACTCAACCACCACCACCTGCCCTGGCTTGGCCGTGCCTGTAGCGCCTTTGGGAATGAGCACATCCTGCCCGTAACGCTTGTCTTCGGGGGCGACCAGCCACACACCACTTTCTTGCAGCAGGCGGCCAATGATGGGCTGTGGGGGGCGTTCAATGATTTCAACGACACGGCCTTCGGGTCGTCCCTTGCGGTCGCTGCGCACAATGCGGGCCTTGACCCGATCTTTGTGCAGCACGGCGCGCATCTCGTTGGGCGGCAGATAAATATCTGGCCCGCCATCATCGCGCGACACAAACCCATGGCCATCGCGATGGCCTTGAATGGTTCCTTCAACTTCGTCCAGCAGACCGCTGGTTTGGTTCATATTCTTGATATAATTTCCTTTTTCCTGAAATGCCCAGGTGGCGGAATTGGTAGACGCACTAGTTTCAGGTACTAGCGAGTAACTTCGTGGGGGTTCGAGTCCCTTCCTGGGCACCAATCGTAGTATTAACTTTCATGTTTTTGACTACGGGTTTAAATAAAAAGCCGCTGAAAAGATCGCAAGATGTTTTCAGCGGCTTTGCTTTTTGCAGGCTCTTATTTTCAGGCCTGCATTTTCGAAGTTCAACGTTATGGTGTATCGCAGTTGGCATGTCTTTTATTTTCCCCAAAATGACATACCAACTTATCGACGACCAATAAATTAAATCGGCAAGGCCACAAGATCGTGCCCTTGCGTACCCACGATTCTGGCTTTGGTGAATTCCCCCACTTTGAGGGTCTTACTTATTTTCTCGGGCGGCAGCAGTTTCACAGTGCCGTCAATCTCAGGGGCATCGGCATAGGTTCTGCCGATACCCCCCTTCTTGCCCATGCCCGGCGCAGAGTCCACCAGCACTTGCATCGTGGCACCGATTCGCTTTTGCAATTTGGCAGCTGACACTGCTTCTGCCACAGCCATAAAGCGCGCACGGCGTTCTTCGCGCAATTCGGGGGACAACATGCCGCCGATGTCATTGGCAGCAGCGCCCTGCACCGGGCTGTACGCAAAACAGCCTGCACGGTCAATTTGAGCCTCTTTCATGAAGTCCAGCAGGTGCGAAAACTCATCTTCAGTCTCGCCAGGGAACCCTGCAATGAATGTGCTCCGAATCACGATTTCCGGGCAAACTTCACGCCAGCGCTGGATGCGCTCAAGATTTTTTTCACCGCTGGCGGGGCGTTTCATGCGCTTGAGCACATCGGGGTGGCTGTGTTGCAACGGCACGTCCAGGTAAGGCAGCACACGACCGGTTGCCATCAAGGGCAACACATCGTCCACGCTGGGATACGGATACACGTAATGCAAGCGCACCCAAGCACCATAGGGCTCGGCAATATCACCCAAGGCTTGCACCAAATCCAACATGCGCGTCTTGACCGGTTTGCCATCCCAAAACCCAGTGCGATACTTGACATCGACGCCATATGCGGAGGTGTCTTGACTGATGACTAGCAACTCCTTCACGCCGCCTTCAAACAAAGCCCGCGCCTCGTTGAGCACATCACCAATAGGACGAGACACCATATCGCCACGCATGGACGGAATGATGCAAAACGTACAGCGATGGTTGCAACCTTCGCTGATCTTCAGGTAAGCGTAATGTCGGGGTGTGAGCTTGATGCCAGCGACGCCAAAGGTGTTAGGCACCAGGTCAACGAACGGATCATGCGGTTTGGGCAAGTTCAAATGCACTGCGTCCATGACCTCCTGTGTGGCGTGTGGACCCGTCACAGCAAGCACACTGGGGTGCATTTGCTTCACCAAATTTCTGCCATCTGAGCCGGATTTTGCCCCTAGGCAACCCGTCACAATCACGCGACCGTTCTCTGCCAGTGCCTCACCAATCGTGTCCAGACTTTCCCGCACGGCATCGTCAATGAAGCCACAGGTGTTCACGATGACCAGGTCCGCGCCTTGAAATGACTTCGAGGTTTGGTAACCCTCGGCGCTGAGTTGCGTCAGGATCAGCTCTGAATCCGTCAGCGCTTTGGGGCACCCAAGGCTAACGAATCCCACCTTCGGTATGCGTGTTACTTGAACTGTGGAGGGGGATACTACTTCGCTCATTGTGGTCAAATTCAATTACCGTTTAATGCTCAACGCTTGACGCCAAAAGTCCCCAGCATTTGCTCGGCTTGCTTTTGCACCTGTTCTTGCATTTGTGCAAAAATATTTTTGGATTGCTCCAGGTTTTTGCCCATCAGGCCTTGCATCACTGGCGACTGGACGCCCATGAACTGCGCCCACATTTCCGGCGTAAGATTTTTGGATTGCTCACCCAACCGGGATTGGACCTCCACCATGCTGTGAATACTTTTTTCAAGGTATCCAACCATGAAGCCCTGCATGGCATGACCATAAAAACGGATGACGCTGGCCAGCACTTCAGGGGTGAACATGGGTGATCCGTTGGCTTCTTCTTCAAGAATGATTTGCAACAAAATGCTGCGTGTCAAGTCTTCGCCGGTTTTAACATCGCGCACCACAAACGACTCGGCGTCCATGACCAAGCGC
>JANOLC010000265.1:0-4435 GCA_031419575.1 Burkholderiales bacterium
TTTTCTCAATGACCTGGGCCACCCGGTCGGGTCGGAAGAAGGGTGTGCCATCGCGCTTTTTGACTTCACCGACCTGTTCAGCAACCTTGGCGCGTTGGTTGAGCAAGGCCAGCAGATTGGTGTCAATGGCATCGATCTGGACGCGCAAATCGGCGAGAGTGGGCAGGGGAAGGGCGTCAGAAGGATGATTCACAAAATTTAGGAATGAAATAGACCTGAAGTCCCCGTCAATTATAAATAGTTAGCTATATAAAACGTAGCAAATTTGGATGGGTTACGTGCAAATCACTCGACAGTGTTGCCCGCACTCTCATCAGGCGTCTCCACCTCAACCGGGTTGGCATCATTCTCAACGATGCGCTGCAAACCGCTGAGCTTGGAGCCTTCGTCCAGACCTATCAGGGTCACACCCTGGGTGGCGCGGCCCATCTCGCGGATCTCGCTGACACGGGTGCGAACCAGCACGCCCCTGTCGGTGATCAGCATGATCTCATCGTCTACATGCACCAGCGTAGCGGCGACGACCTTGCCATTGCGCTCGCTTTGCTGGATGGCGATCATGCCCTTGGTGCCACGGCCATGGCGGGTGTACTCAGTGATGCTGGTGCGTTTGCCGTAGCCGTTTTGGGTGGCGGTCAGCACACTCAGACGGGCCGAGTCCGTGGTGGCAACGCCATCGGCACCCACCAGTGGTGTGTCATCCTGTTCGGCGACCAGCATGGCGATCACGCCCTGGCCTTCTTCAAGCATCATGCCGCGCACGCCGCGCGCGTTGCGGCCCATGGGGCGTACGTCGTTCTCGTCAAAGCGCATGGCTTTGCCGCCATCGCTGAACAACATCACATCGTGCTTACCGTCGGTTAACGCCGCGCCAATCAGGTAGTCGCCATCGTCCAGGTCCACGGCGATGATGCCGGCTTTGCGGGGGTTGCTGAATTCGTCAAGTGCCGTTTTCTTGACCGTGCCCATGCTGGTGGACATGAAGAGATATTGGTCAGCCGGGAAGGTGCGCTTTTCGCCGGTCAGTGGCAGCACGACGGTGATTTTTTCACCCTCTTGCAGCGGAAACATGTTGACGATGGGGCGACCGCGTGAACCGCGTGAGCCTTGCGGCACTTCCCAGACCTTGAGCCAGTACAAGCGGCCACGGTTACTGAAACACAAGATGTAGTCGTGCGTGTTGGCGATGAAAAGCTGGTCCACCCAGTCGTCTTCTTTGGTGGCAGTGGCCAGCTTGCCGCGACCACCCCGCTTTTGCGCCCGGTACTCACCCAGGGGTTGGCTTTTGATATAGCCGGTGTGACTGAGGGTCACCACCATATCGGTCGGGGTGATCAGGTCTTCGGTACTCAGGTCAAAGGACGAGTGCTCGACCAGGCTGCGGCGGGCGCCCACCTTGGTCTGCCCGAATTCGGTTTTAACGGCAGTGAGCTCGTCACTAATGATGATGGATACGCGTTCGGGCTTGGACAGAATGTCCAGCAAGTCTTCAATCTCGGCCATCACCTCTTTGTATTCAGCAACGATCTTGTCTTGCTCAAGACCGGTCAGGCGCTGGAGGCGCATTTGCAGAATCTCGTGGGCTTGCGTATCACTCAGGCGGTACAGGCCATCACTACCCATGCCGAATTCTTTCTCCAGGCCATCGGGGCGGTAGTCGTCCGCATTGATGACGCCGCCATCGGTGCGCACACGGGTGAGCATTTCGCGCACCAGCTTGCTGTCCCAGGCCTTGGTCATCAGCTCGGCTTTGGCGACGGGCGGTGTTGGCGCGTTGCGGATGATGGCAATGAACTCGTCAATATTGGCCAGCGCCACAGCCAGACCTTCGAGCACATGGCCGCGTTCCCGCGCCTTGCGCAGTGTGAAGATGGTGCGGCGTGTGACGACTTCGCGGCGGTGCTCCAAAAAGACTTCAATCAGGTCTTTCAGATTACACAACTTGGGCTGGCCATTAATCAGCGCCACCATATTCATGCCAAAGGTGTCTTGCAGCTGTGTTTGCTTGTACAGGTTGTTCAGCACGACCTCAGGCACTTCGCCGCGCTTCAACTCAATCACCAAGCGCATGCCGGATTTGTCTGACTCGTCCTGAATGTGGCTAATGCCTTCTATCTTCTTCTCATGCACCAACTCAGCCATGCGCTCTTGCAATGTCTTCTTATTGCACTGGTAGGGCAACTCATCAACGATGATGGCCTGGCGCTGGCCCTTGTCGATGTCTTCAAAATGGACTTTGGCACGCATCACCACGCGACCCCGACCCGTGCGGTAGCCGTCTTTCACGCCGTTGATGCCGTAGATAATGCCGGCCGTGGGGAAATCGGGCGCCGGAATGATTTCCATCAACTCATCAATGCTTGCCATCGGATTGCGCAGCAAATGCAGGCAACCGTCAATCACTTCGTTCAGGTTGTGCGGCGGAATATTAGTGGCCATGCCCACAGCAATACCAGATGAGCCATTCACCAGCAGATTGGGGAAGCGGGCAGGCATGACCAGCGGCTCTCTTTCGCTGCCGTCGTAATTGGGACCAAAATCGACGGTTTCGCGATCCAGATCGGCCAGTAATTCGTGGGCGATCTTGGACATGCGGATTTCGGTGTAGCGCATCGCTGCGGCGTTGTCGCCATCGACCGAGCCGAAGTTGCCCTGGCCATCCACCAGCATATGGCGCAGTGAAAAATCTTGGGCCATGCGAACGATAGTTTCATACACCGCACTGTCACCATGTGGGTGATATTTGCCAATGACGTCACCGACGATACGTGCTGACTTCTTGTACGGGCGGTTCCAGTCGTTGTTCAACTCATGCATCGCGAACAACACGCGCCGATGCACGGGTTTGAGGCCGTCACGCGCGTCGGGCAGGGCCCGGCCAACGATCACACTCATGGCGTAATCAAGGTAGCTCCGGCGCATCTCCTCTTCAAGGCTGATGGGCAGGGTTTCTTTGGCGAACTGGGTCATGGGGAGGTGTACGGCGCGAAGTGAACAGCGATTTTACGGGCAAGATGCCGTGATAGGTCGTGTAGTACGAGCACAACACTTACAGGCAAAAGAGGTTTTGTCCCACACGGGTTGACCCTCGCGCTATAAGGAAGCCCTTCTTGCTGTGGCACAATATTAATAGCGGTTGAGGTGGGACCCACCCGCCGTACTAACTATCGCAGCGCTGCTGCAGCCTTCCACTCAAAGGATATTTATGATGAAATTAAACAAAGTGGCAATGCTATTTGCTACCGCAGCACTCGCTACCGCCGCTAGCGCCCAAAATGTTGACAACTGGCGCAATGCCAGTTCCGAGTTGGTTTGGAAAAACGTTGAAGGTCTGTGCTGGCGCGATGCCAACTGGACACCAGCGACTGCTGCTGTCGGTTGCGACGGCGCTATCGTTGCTCCAGCTCCTGCACCAGCTCCTGCACCAGCACCAGCACCAGCACCAGCACCAGTTGCTGTTGCACCAGCTCCTGCACCAGCTCCTGCACCAGCTCCCCAGCCACCAGCCGCTACCAAAGTGACTTACGCTGCTGACGCGTTCTTTGACTTTGACAAAGCTGTTCTCAAGCCAGAAGGCAAAGCCAAGCTTGACGACCTGACCAGTAAGGTTAAAGGCGTGAACCTGGAAGTCATCATCGCCGTGGGTCACACTGACTCCGTCGGTAGCGATGCTTACAACCAGAAGCTGTCGGTCAAGCGTTCCGAGGCTGTCAAGGCTTATTTGGTATCCAAAGGTATCGAGAAAAACCGCGTTTACACCGAAGGCAAAGGCGAGAAGCAGCCAGTGGCTGATAACAAGACCAAAGAAGGTCAAGCCAAGAACCGTCGCGTAGAGATCGAAGTGGTTGGTACCCGCGCCAACTAAATAGCCCTCCGCTAGATCGAAAAACCTCGCCTCGGCGGGGTTTTTTGTTTGCGGTTGACAAGAAGCAACATCCCGCTTTTGCAGATAATTGAGGCATGACACCAAACCTTAATGCAGACCCCGCCGAACTGGCGAAGTTTTCTGATCTGGCTCACCGCTGGTGGGACAAGGACAGCGAGTTTCGTCCCCTGCACCAAATCAACCCTTTGCGTTTGGACTGGATCGATAACCTGTGCACGTTGTCCAATAAACGAGTGCTGGATGTCGGTTGCGGTGGCGGCATTCTTGCGGATTCGATGGCGCGTAAAGGTGCTGATGTGTTGGGCATTGATTTGGCAACCAAGTCGCTCAGAGTGGCTCAGCTGCACGCTCTGGAGGCACAAACCTCTAACGTCAGTTACAGGGAAGTCAGCGCGGAAGCTTTGGCATCAGAGCAACCGGGCAGTTTTGATGTAGTGACTTGCATGGAGATGCTGGAGCACGTGCCCGACCCAGCGTCCATCGTTCACGCCTGCGCCGCGCTGGTTAAGCCGGGGGGTTGGGTGTTCTTTTCCACCATCAACCGCAATC
>JANOLC010000266.1:0-12398 GCA_031419575.1 Burkholderiales bacterium
AGCCGGTTTGCAGTTCGCGCAGTCGCTCCCGGTCAAACATGGCTTTGCTGTTGAGTTTCCACACACCTGCCGCCGACTTCACACGCGGGACGACCAGCAGATGCAAAGGCGGCGATGGGCATAGTGCCGGAGATAGTCTGAGCCTCCTTGGCCTATCGGTTTCTACCACGCCGGTATAAACGTTGAGTCGGAAATAGTAAACGCCGCAGCTGTCGCGGATCAGGCGGGGGGTTTTGATGCTCACAAGCAACTCCATGAAGGAGCTGGATGAGCGAAGTGGATGATAGCCAGAGCCCAACCGGCTGGGAGGCCGCGCGGGGACTGGGTTTCAAAAACTGGTGCGGCTGGCGGGGATCGAACCCACGACCCTTGGCTTCGGAGGCCAATACTCTATCCACTGAGCTACAGCCGCATTGCTGAAGAGCGCTGATTGTAGGGGGTTTGCGCATGGGGCTTTGCAGGGGCCACCGCTATAATCCAAGCTTGATTCAAGCTTGATTCAAGCCTACTGACTTTTTGAGGAAACCATGAGCGACACCAGCCAATCCCCTGCTCACGAGGAGGACCACACCGGTCCCATCAAGAACCCCAAGCAATTGCTCATGGCGGTTTTCTTTTCTTTTGTAGTGCCTATTTTTGCCATCATCGGCTTGGTTTATTACGTCACTTCTGAAAACAAGCCCGCTGCGGGTTCGGTGAATATGGAGAAATCCATTGCTCAGCGCCTACAGAAAATCGGTATTGTTGAAGTGCGCGATGCCAACCGCGAGCTCAAAGATGGCGAGGCTGTTTTCAAAGCGCAATGCACTACCTGCCACACGGCCGGCCTGGCGGGCGCCCCCAAACTTGGTGATGCCGGTGTGTGGGCTCCCCGCATCGCGACCGGTTACGCCGCATTGCTGACCTCTGCCTTGAAGGGCAAAGGAGCCATGGGTGCGCAAGCTGGTGGAGATTACGAAGAGTTGGAGATCGGCCGGGCGGTGGTCTACATGGCCAATGCCGGTGGTGCCAAGTTTGAAGTGCCCAAGGCCGCTGCCGCACCAGCTGATGCGACTTCAGCGCCAGCCAAGTAAGCTTCGCTGATGCCCACCAAAAAGCCGGTCTTGAACCGGCTTTTTTAATGCTTCTTAGGCAGATTCAGTAACAAAAATGCCTGAAGTCCCCGTTAAACATCAATAGTTAGCTATTCAAATAGTAGCATTCGGTGGTTTTGCGCCGGGGTTTGTGACGTAACCAAAGTGCTGTGGCAGGTCACCAAGCTGCATCTCTTCAGGAGTCCAAAGCCCTGATTCAATGGCCTGCGCCGCCAGCCCAACGTCTTGGGTGTGGACCAAGCCAAAACCAATATCGGTGTTCAGGTAGACGTGGCCCAACTCGTCGAGCACACAGGTCAGCACTTGGGCGGGGCGACCGTCATGCCCGTTAACCGACAAGTCAGCGTTCACCCGCCAGATCCACGGTGTGGCTTCCAGCTCTACATAAACGCGTTGCGGTCCGTTCTGAAAAAACCAGCGTCCCAACACGTCGGATTCGTAATTGCGTTGAATGAAGTCGATCAGCTTGTCGTGCTTCAGCATCGAACCCTTGCTTTGTACAGAACCCCCGGCAAACGAGCCTGCCGCCTGCGCACTGTCATCGCGCATGTGCCAGTTGCCGCGGGCGTCCAGGCCCAACCAGCCAAAGCAATCGGGTACGTTGGGCCACTTGGCGATGGCTTGTTTGACGATTTCATCCATGAGTTTTCTCGGTGTTCTTGCCGGTTTGCTGCACCAACCAGCCGCCGACCGCGTCCGGCATGCTGCGCACGTGGCCGGGGATGGGGCCATGGGGAAAGCCGACGTGTCCGCCGTGCGCGGGTTGCCACAGCATGACATGGTCGCCCACTTCATTTTGATGGGGCAGGCTCCACGCTGGCACGAAGGGATCATTGCGGGCATTGACGACCAACGCGGGAATGCGAATGCGGTGCAGATGTGGTTTGGCCGAGCCGCGCGCCCAGTAGTCTTCGGTACTTTTGAAGCCGTGCAGTGGGGCGGTGAAAATGTTGTCAAACTCGTACAGGTCGCGCGCCGCCAGCATGGCTTCGCGGTCGAACAGACCGGGGTGCTGCTTTAACTTCAGCAGAGCCTTGGGTTTCATCGAGTTGACGAACATACGGGTGTAGACCAGCCGGTTGAAGCCGCGCCCAATCGCCCAGCCGCTGGCCGCCAAGTCGATCGGCGAACACACGCTGGCGACAGCACTCACCACCCGGCTGGCCGAGTCGCCCATTTCTTCCGCCCAGCGGAGCAGTGCATTGCCGCCCAGCGACACGCCCACGGCCAAAATCGGCCCGATGTGCTGATCGCGAAAGCGCTCCAAGATCCAGCCGATTTCCTCAAAATCGCCCGAGTGATAGGCGCGTGGTGCCAGGTTCAACTCGCCACTGCAGCCCCTGAAATGTGGCACGGCATAGTCAAAACCGCGTGACCGGGCAAAGTCGGCAAAGGCTTCTGAATAGTGGCTGCGGGATGTGCCTTCCAGCCCATGAAAAAGCACCAGAAGCGTTTTCGCCCCTTGATGGGTGTGATCCGTGCTGTCGGCGGAGGAAGATTCCAAGAAATCCACATCGATGAAGTCGGTGTCCGGTGTGGTCCAGCGCTCGCGACGGTAGTGTGGATGAGGACCAAACACCCGGCGCGAGTACAAGGCGGGCCAGATGGTTTGCAGGTTGCCGCCAGGCAACCATAGAGGAGCTATGTAATTCATAGCAAAGTATTTATATTTGACGGGGACTTTAGTCTTATTTGATCAGTGAAGTACGGGTGGCGCCTCGCTGACCTCTTGGGCTTCATTCTGCGTACCGGGGCTGGCGTGGTGGGCCACCATGCGCCAGCCTTGCCCAGTGCGGTGGTAGACGTTGGTGGCTAGCACGTAGGCAGTGGCCGGCCCGCTATCGGTCAGCACCTCAATCCGTTCCAGCACGTTGTGCATCACACTGGCCATAGATTCCACCTTGCGCACACGCTCTGGCCAAGCGCGAATGCTGCCATTGGAAAACATGGCATCAAACGCGGCGCGAATGGCACCCAGCCCCACCAGGCGGGGCCCTCCCGGGTGCACGCACACGATGTCGTCTTCGTCGGCCCAGCAGGCCATGAGTTTGTCGATATCGCCTTTCTGCAGGGCCTCATAAAAAGCCGCTTCAATGTCGTCAGCGGTGCCGCCGACCAGGGCGGATTGGATTTTGGGTTTACGCATGAGTGGAGTGATTGGGGTGGGAGCCGATTTTGCATTGTCCGGGGAGTTGGTGACTATGGTACCGTCGCGGTTTGATACCCTTGCAGGAGATGACTATGAGTCGCTGGATTACCTTGATGCTCACCGCCACGCTGGGGCTTACCGGTTGCGGGTACAACGATTTTCAGCGGCTGGATGAGCAAACAAAATCAGCCTGGAGCGAGGTACTCAATCAATACCAGCGGCGTGCCGATCTGGTGCCCAACATCGTTGCCACTGTCAAGGGCGAAGCGGCTTTTGAGCAAGAAACACTGACAAAAGTGATTGAGGCGCGCGCCAAGGCGACGTCAATTCAGGTGACACCGGAAACATTGAATGACCCCGAGGCGTTCAAAAAATTTCAGGCCGTACAAGGCGAATTGGGTAGCGCGTTAAGCCGATTGATGGTGGTGTCCGAGCAGTACCCTAATCTGAAAGCCAACCAGGGTTTCTCGGATTTGCGGGTGCAATTGGAAGGTACCGAGAACCGCGTGACGGTGGCCCGCAATCGCTACATCCAAGCGGTGCAGGAGTACAACGTGCTGACCCGCAGCTTCCCCAGTAACCTGACGGCCATGATGCTGAGCTATAGCGTCAAACCCAGCTTTGCTGTTCAAAATGAGGCAGCGATCACGGCGCCTCCGGTGGTTGATTTCATCAAGAAATAAGTAGGCAAGCCTGTTGTGAACAAGGCAAAACTTCATGCAGGCCAATGGCGGAGCGATAGGGCGCGGCTGGCGCAATCGTGGCTTGTCGGCGTAGCACTGTGCACGACGATGCTGTTTGGGTGGATGGCCCACGCAATGGCCCAGGGGCTTGCCGTCATCCCTGCACTTACCGGTCACGTGATCGATACCACTGCAACACTCGATGCCAGCCAAACGCAGGTGTTGGACGACAAACTCAAACAGTTCGAGCAGCAAAAGGGCACGCAGATCGTGGTATTAATGGTGCCCAGCACGGCCCCGGAAGACATTGCCAGTTATGCCAACCGGGTGGGCAACGCCTGGAAAATAGGTCGCAAAGACATCGGCGACGGGTTGCTGCTGGTGGTGGCCAAGTCAGACCGCACCGTGCGGATTGAGGTCGCGAAAACCCTGGAAGGTGCTATCCCTGACTTGGCCGCCAAACGCATCATTGATGGGGCCATCACGCCCAACTTCAAAGCGGGTCAGTTTGCGGCAGGGCTGGATGCGGCGACCAACCAAATCATGGGGCTTGTCAGCGGCGAAGCGCTGCCTGATCCCGCGGCCGTTTCGAACCGTGCGGTAAAAAATATGGGTTTTCAGTGGACTGACTTGGCGATTTTTTTGTTTTTCGCTGTGGTGGTTGGCGGTCGCATAGCGCGCAGCGTGTTGGGCGGTAAGTTCGGGGCACTGGTAACTGGTGGGGCCGTAGGGGCGATGGCACTGTTTGTGACGGCTAGCTTGCTGTTAGCGGGTGGGGCAGCGTTGGTGGCGTTGGTGGTGACTTTGCTGATGGGCAATGCCCGTTTGGGAAACGGTGCCCTGGGGGCTTTGGGTGGCCTCAGCGGGCGTCATGGTGGACATGGCTCGTTGGGTGGTGGCGGTTGGAGCGGGGGCAGTGGTGGCGGGGGCGGGTTTAGCTCTGGCGGTGGCGGTAATTTTGGCGGCGGTGGCGCGTCAGGAAATTGGTAGCCTCAAACATGTTGCAAAAATTCAAACGAATTCTCACGCACCTGTGGCTGGACGAGTCAGACACCCGTCGCGCCATGCCTGCCGACATGCTGGCGCGGTTGGCAGCTCTTGTGGCTGCCAACGAGTTGCGCCACAGCGGCGAGCTGCGCATTTTTGTTGAAGCCGGTTTGCCCGCAAGTTACCTTTGGCGCGGTGCGCCCGCCAGGGAGCGCGCAATGACGCTGTTTGGCAAGCTGCGTGTGTGGGACACCGAGCACAACAACGGGGTGTTGATTTACTTGCTGCTGGCAGACAAAGCCATTGAGGTGGTGGCCGATCGCGGTTTGAACCCGCATGTTTCAGCGGCGCAGTGGCGGGCTTTGACAAACAAACTGGGTATCGCCCTGCACGAAGGGCGGTTTGAAGACGGCCTGATACAAGCACTGGAGGCGCTGTCTGCTGTGCTGGTTGCCCACTTTCCACTCTCAACCGGGTCGGCCAATGCCAATGAGTTACCGGATCATCCTGTTTTGGGGTAACCCTAGGCCGGGGATGTGACGCCAGAAAACAAAAACCGCCCGAAGGCGGTTTTTTAACTGAGGGCCAAGGCCCGTTATTTACGCTGACGGAACTTGCGCAAAGCGGCGATCTGGGCTGCCATGACGGCCAGCTCTGACGTGGCTTTGGCCATGTCGATTTCACTTTTGGCGTTCTTGAGCGCATCTTCGGCCGCAGCCTTGGCCGCGTTGGCCTTCTCGTCGTCCAAGTCCTTGCCGCGAACCGCCGTATCGGACAGCACAGTCACGCAATTTGGTTGCACCTCAAGCAGACCGCCTGCAACAAAGATGAACTCTTCACGGCCATCGGCCATTTCAATGCGAACCGAACCCGCTTTGATGCGGGTAATCAGCGGCGTGTGGCGCGGGTAAATGCCGAGTTCGCCCGCTTCGCCCGGCAAAGCCACAAACTTGGCCTCACCCGAGAAGATGGACTCTTCAGCGCTGACAACATCAACGTGAATCGTGCTCATGATCAGGCCATTTTCTTGGCTTTTTCCATCGCCTCATCGATGGTTCCCACCATGTAGAACGCTTGTTCTGGCATGTGGTCACATTCGCCGTTCACGATCATCTTGAAGCCACGAATGGTTTCAGACAAAGGCACATATTTACCGGGAGAGCCGGTAAACACTTCAGCGACGTGGAACGGCTGGCTTAAGAAGCGTTGGATCTTGCGGGCACGTGCCACAGCCAGCTTGTCTTCGGGGGCCAAATCATCCATGCCCATGATGGCGATGATGTCGCGCAGTTCGCGGTAACGCTGCAGCGTGCCCTGCACAGCACGGGCCGTGTTGTAGTGGTCTTCACCCACCACATTAGGCGATAACTGACGGCTGGTCGAATCCAGTGGGTCCACGGCGGGGTAGATACCCAACGACGCGATGTCACGAGACAACACCACGGTGGAGTCCAAGTGAGCAAAGGTGGTTGCAGGGCTTGGGTCAGTCAAGTCATCCGCTGGCACGTAAACGGCCTGGATGGAAGTGATAGAGCCAACCTTGGTCGATGTAATACGTTCTTGCAACCGGCCCATTTCTTCGGCCAGCGTTGGCTGGTAGCCCACGGCGGAAGGCATACGCCCCAACAGCGCGGACACCTCGGTGCCGGCCAATGTGTAGCGGTAGATGTTGTCCACAAAGAACAGCACGTCTTTGCCTTCGTCGCGGAACGATTCGGCAATAGTCAGACCCGTCAAGGCCACGCGCAGACGGTTGCCTGGGGGCTCATTCATTTGACCGTAAACCATGGCCACCTTGGAGTCTTCAAGCTTCTCAAGGTTCACCACGCCAGAGTCAGCCATTTCGTGATAGAAGTCATTGCCCTCACGGGTACGCTCACCTACACCAGCAAACACGGACAAGCCACTGTGTGCCTTGGCGATGTTGTTGATCAGCTCCATCATGTTCACAGTCTTGCCTACACCGGCACCACCGAACAAGCCGACCTTGCCGCCTTTGGCAAACGGACAAACCAGGTCAATCACCTTAATGCCGGTCTCCAGCAACTCTTGCGAAGGGCTCAGTTCATCGTAAGCGGGGGCCTTGCGGTGAATGGACATGGTCAATTCAGCACTGACCGGGCCACGTTCGTCAATGGGCGCGCCCAGCACGTCCATGATGCGACCCAGCGTAGCTTTGCCCACGGGAACCATGATGGGGGAGGCCGTGTTCTTGACCATGGTGCCGCGACGCAAACCGTCGGATGAGCCCAGCGCAATGGTGCGCACGATGCCGTCGCCAAGTTGCTGCTGCACTTCAAGGGTCAGCGTTGAGCCGTCCATCTTCAATGCGTCGTAAATACGGGGCATCTTGTCGCGGGGGAATTCCACGTCAACCACCGCGCCAATGCACTGAACAATCTTGCCTTGAACGCCTGCGTTCGTTTCTGCTTGAGCCATTACGTTTGCTCCAAAAATAAATTCAAAAAAATGATGACCTGACCGTAACCAGACGATGTCGAGTGTCTAGGTTAAACCGCAGCCGCCCCTGCGACGATTTCCGAAAGTTCTTTCGTAATCGCAGCCTGGCGAGTCTTGTTGTAGATCAGCTTCAACTCGGCAATCACGTTGCCAGCGTTGTCGGTTGCGGCCTTCATGGCCACCATGCGGGCCGCGTGTTCCGAAGCCATGTTCTCTGCCACGGCCTGGTACACCAAAGCCTCGGCATAACGAACCAGCAAGTCATCGATTACGGCTTGCGCGTCGGGCTCATAGATGTAGTCCCAACCATGCTGCGTACCGCTAGCCTTGGATTGCTCTTGCATCTTGGCAGCGGACAACGGCAACAGTTGCTCAATCACGGGTTCCTGACGCATCGTGCTGATGAACTTGTTGTAGCTCAAGTACACGGCGCTGACCTCACCCCTGATGTAAGCATCCAGCAGCACCTTGACGGGCCCGATGAGCTTGTCCAGATGGGGCTTGTCACCGAGATGGGTCACATGCGACACCACCTTGGCACCAATACGCCCCAGAAATCCAAGACCTTTGCCGCCAATCGCCACAGACAGGGGAGTTTTCCCCGCTGTCTGTGTGTCGCGCAATTTCAACGTCATCGCACGGAACAGATTGGTGTTGAGACCACCGCACAAACCCTTGTCCGTTGTCACCACGATATAGCCGACCGACTTGCCGTCGTTGGCCTTCATAAAGGGGTGAACGTACTCGGGGTTGGCCTGACCCAAATTGGTGGCAATGTTGCGAATCTTCTCGCTGTAAGGCCTTGCGGCGCGCATGCGCTCCTGCGCCTTGCGCATCTTGGAGACCGAGATCATTTCCATGGCCTTGGTGATCTTCTTGGTGTTTTCCACCGATTTGATCTTGCTGCGTAATTCCTTGCCTGATGCCATAGTTGCCCCTTTTGCTTTCTAACTTTTGATGGACGGTTGGGTCTTCAAAAGCTGGGGTTAGGCGAACGACTTCTTGAAAGCCGTTGTGGCTTCCAACAATTCAGCCTCAGCATCCTTGTCGAGCGCTTTGGACGTTTCGATTTTGGCCAACAATGCAACGTGCTTGTCTTTCAGGTAAGCGTGCAATCCATGCTCAAACGGCAACACCTTGTTCACGGCGATATCGTCCATGAAGCCTTTGTTGACCGCAAACAGCGTGGCGCCCATCAGGCTGATAGGCAGTGGGCTGTATTGGGCTTGCTTGAGCAATTCGGTCACACGTGCACCACGGTCCAGCTGTTTACGGGTGGCTTCGTCCAGGTCAGATGCGAATTGGGCAAAAGCTGCCAACTCGCGGTACTGCGCCAAGTCGGTACGGATACCGCCGGACTGACCTTTGATGATCTTGGTCTGGGCAGCGCTACCGACGCGAGACACCGAAATACCGGCGTTGATCGCAGGACGGATACCCGCGTTGAACAGTGAGGTTTCCAGAAAAATCTGACCGTCCGTGATCGAAATCACATTGGTTGGCACGAAAGCCGACACGTCACCCGCTTGAGTTTCAATGATGGGCAGGGCCGTCAGTGAACCGGTTTTGCCTTTGACTTCACCTTTGGTGAAATCTTCAACGTACTTTTCATTCACGCGTGCGGCACGCTCAAGCAGACGGCTGTGGAGGTAAAACACGTCGCCGGGGTAAGCTTCACGACCGGGTGGGCGGCGCAGCAACAAGGAAACTTGGCGGTAAGCAACGGCTTGTTTGGACAAATCGTCATACACGATCAGGGCGTCTTGGCCGCGATCACGGAAGTACTCGCCCATTGTGCAGCCGGAGTACGCGCTGACGTACTGCATAGCAGCCGATTCAGACGCAGTTGCAGCCACCACGGTGGTGTATTCCATCGCGCCGGCTTGTTCCAGCGAACGCACCACGTTTTTGACGGAAGATGCTTTTTGGCCAATCGCAACGTAGATGCAGGTCATGTTCTGACCCTTCTGGTTGATGATGGCGTCGATGGCCACAGCCGTTTTGCCGGTCTGGCGGTCACCAATGATCAGTTCACGTTGACCACGACCCACGGGCACCATGGAGTCAATGGACTTCAGGCCGGTTTGCATAGGTTGGTCAACCGACTTACGTGCAATCACGCCTGGCGCAACTTTTTCATTCACGTCAGTCATCTTGGCGTTGATCGGGCCTTTGCCGTCGATGGGTTGACCCAGGGCGTTAACCACGCGACCCAACAACTCGGGGCCAACTGGGACTTCCAGAATACGACCCGTGCATTTGACGATGTCGCCTTCCGAAATGTGCTCGTATTCGCCCAAAATCACGGAACCGACCGAGTCGCGTTCCAGATTCAGAGCCAGACCGTAGGTGGGCAAGCCATCGCTACCGGCCGGGAATTCAAGCATTTCGCCCTGCATCACGTCAGACAGACCGTGGATGCGGCAAATACCGTCAGTCACAGACACCACGGTACCCTGATTGCGGATGTCGCTGCTGGCTGTCAGGCCTTCAATGCGGCTCTTGATCAGTTCAGAAATTTCTGCTGGATTGAGTTGCATGACTCTGATCCTTCCTAATAAATTGTGTTGAAGCCAAACGTCTGAAGCAAATGCTTCAAGCCGAAAGGGCGACTTTCATTTGTTCCAGACGGGCCTTGACCGATGTGTCGAGCACCTCATCACCGACCACGACACGGATACCACCGATCAGCTCAGGCTCCAGCGTCACAGACACGTTGAGCTTGCGCCCAAAGCGTTTTTCCAGTGACGTGGCGACGTCTGCCAAAGCAGCGCCATCGATGGGAAATGCGCTGTAAACCACCGCATCGGAGGAGCCGCTCTGGGCGTTCTTCAAAGTGCGGAATTGCGTGGCGATTTCTGGCAAGGCATTCAGACGACCGTTTTCAATGACGGTGCGCAAGAAGTTGGTCGCCATGTCGGGCAAAGCTGTTTTGGCAACACCGACGATGACGTCCAGCACTTGGGCTGAGGTCACCTTGGGGTTGTCAGAGAACGCCAGCAATTGCGAGTTGGCCGCAATGGCTGCCAACTCATCAACCCATACGGACGCCGCTTGGGCATCTGAAGAGGCATTTGCTTTGACGGCCTTGTACAGCGCTTCAGCGTAGGGGCGGGCAATGGTTGCAATTTCAGCCATGGTCCGCTCTTAGAGTTCGGTCTTCAGACGGCTCAGCAAGTCAGCATGAACACCGGCATTGACTTCCTTGCGGAGAATCTGCTCGGCACCCTTGACCGCCAGCGCAGCAACTTGCTCACGCAAGGCCTCACGGGCGTTCACGGTTTGCTGGTCGGCTTCAACTTTGGCGGCAGCAATGATCTTGTTGCCCTCTTCCGTTGCCTTGGACTTGGCTTCTTCCACGATGGCCTGACCACGACGCTCGGCATCAGCCAGGCGTGCAGCCGTTTCAGTACGTGACTTGGTCAGCTCGTCTTCCACCTTTTTATTGGCGTTGGACAGTTCTGCTTTGGCCTTGTCAGCGGCGGCTAGGCCTGCGGCGATTTTTGATGCGCGTTCGTCCAAGGCTCCTGCAATGGGTGGCCACACGAATTTCATCGTGAACCACACCAGAATCGCAAAAACGATGGCTTGAACGAACAGGGTTGCGTTGATACTCACAGCAACACCCTTTCAGTCAGTTGGTGGTGGGCTTGAACGATTATTTCAACACGAACGGGTTAGCGAACGCGAACATCATCGCGATACCAACACCGATCAGGAAGGACGCGTCGATCAGACCGGCCAACACGAACATCTTGCCTTGCAATTCGTTCATGAGTTCAGGCTGGCGAGCAGCCGCTTCGAGGTACTTGCTGCCCATGATGCCAATACCGATACAAGCGCCGACAGCGCCCAGACCAATGATCAAACCAGCGGCGAGTGCTACAAAGCCGAGAACGTGTTCCATTTAATGCTCCTGAAGAAAAAAAGTAATGGTTAAGGGAAAAGTGAAAAGGAAACTCTGAAGAAATTAACTTCAATCAATGTGTGTCGTGGGCTTGTCCCACGTACACCAAAGTCAACATCATGAAAACAAAGGCTTGCAGGGCAACGATCATGATGTGAAAGATAGACCAGACCGTGCCAGCCAAAATGTGAGCAATTGGCAGCATGATGCCCGAGGCCGACATGGCCAGGGCGCTACCCATCAAAGCAATCAACATAAACAGCAGTTCGCCTGCGTACATGTTGCCGAACAGTCGCATACCGTGGGACACGGTCTTGGCGGCAAATTCGATCATCTGGAACAAGAAGTTAAAGGGCCACAGAACGGGGTGGCTGCCAAATGGCGCTGTATACAACTCATGGAACCAGCCGCCCAAGCCTTTGATTTTGATGTTGTAGCTGATGCAAACAATCAGAACTGACACCGACAAACCCAATGTGACTGAAAGGTCAGCTGTGGGCACGACACGCATGTAGGCATGATGGGCGTCGTAGCCCATTGCGCCGTAGATGGATTGCCAAATCACCGGAATCAAATCGACGGGCAAAAAGTCCATTGAATTGAGCAGGAAAATCCAGACAAACACGGTCAGCGCCAACGGTGCCACCAATTTTCGGCTGTTGGCGTTGTGCACGATGCCCTTGGCTTGAGTGTCTACAAACTCAACCAAAATTTCAACGGCGGCCTGGAAGCGTCCTGGGACACCCGCAGTGGCGGATTTGGCAGCTTTCCACAGGAAGAAGCTGCCTAATACGCCTAACAGCAGCGACCAGAAGATTGAGTCGTAGTTGTAGACGGAAAAATCGATAACACCCTTCATCGGGTGGTTTTGCCAATGTGTCAGGTGGTGAGCAATGTACTCACCAGCCGTCGGGCCTTGGTGAGCCATCGTGCCCGCAGCGATTTCAGCAGCCATAGATCGTTACCTGTATCGAAAACTTAAAAAATAAAACACCAGATCAAATCTGCGTCTCAGCTCAATTCTTGTCCACTACCCACGTTTGGTTCGTGCTGCTTTTGAAGTCAGCAGCGACAGCCAAATCGCCTTCATCGTTATCACCAGTCCAACCATCAATGCT
>JANOLC010000267.1:0-4567 GCA_031419575.1 Burkholderiales bacterium
CACCTTTGGTGGTTCCACTTTGGGCGGGGGCGGTGGTGGTGGCTTAAGCAAAGCAATTTCCTGCACCGCCCGCTTTTTCTTAACCTCGCCGGGCCTGCTAATCACATTGACGAGCCACCAAACCAAAGCCCCCACCAACAGCACAACCGTCAGACTGACGACTACCGAAATCCATCGCTTGCGAGGTTTGACTTCAACTTTCACTTGACCAGCCGCTGCGTCACCAGACCAATCTGGTTCAGGTCAATGCGCCCCAACAGATCGAGCACCTCCATAACCTTTTGATATTGCACGGCAGAGTCGCCCTTCACCACAATAGGAAACTCAGGCGTGCTTGCCTTGTAGGTCAGCAAGCGTGCTTCCAGCTCTTGAATGGAGGCCATTGGATAGGCATCCAGATACAGGCGGCCATCTTGGGTGATGGTGATCGCCTTGGTCGAAGGCTTCGCCAAACTAGGGGTGTTGCTGGCTTTGGGCAAATTGACCTTGATGCCTTGCACAGAAGCAGTGGTCATCAAAATAAAAATCACCAGCAACACATAAGACAAGTCCAGCATGGGCGTGATGTTGATGTCGTCATAGACGGCACCGTCGTCTTGAACTTTAGACATGATCAGTCCCCATAGACTTCAGCCATTTTTGTGACGAATTCATCCACAAAAACATGCATGTCGTTAGACACGGTCTTGATTCGGGTGGTGAGGTAGTTGTAGCCAAACAGCGCCGGAATGGCCACACCCAAGCCCGTTACCGTGGCCACCAGCGCAGCCGCAATGCCGGGCGCGATGGCGTTCACGTTCACGTCACCCGCTGCGGCAATGGCAGCAAAGGTAATCATCACCCCAATCACGGTGCCCAGCAGGCCCAAAAACGGCCCGCCGGAAATAGCAATGGTCAGCAGCACCATTCCCTGGCTGAGGCGGCTACCTTCGCGCATCAGCTGCGTGTCCAAGCTTGCACGCACGGCATTGAAAGATCGCTCAGAGATCGCAGGCAGGCTCGGTGTGGCATCCACTTTGGGGAAGCGTCGCTTGAGCTCAATGACACCAACTTGGTAAATGCGGTGCAATGGAGAATGTTTGAGCCCTTCCCCCGCTGAAGCCAATTGATCCATTTGACTTGCATGGGCGGTAGCGTCGGGTGCCAAACCTGCCAACCGCAGAGACATTTTTTCAAACGCCTCTGCGAAACGGGAGTTGGCTTTCTCTGCACGCATTAGCAACAGCGCCTTGCTGATCATCACCCACATGGCAATGATGAACATAAACAAGCAGACCACCACCACCACCCAACCGTCAACGGTCAGGTTGTTCATGGTTGTGGTGAAGTGAGACGCTTCACCACTGCTGTTCGTCGTCTTGTCCTCACCGTATTTCACCAACCGCCCCGCTTGAGACTGGGATTCAAACTGCGCCGCCAGCCAGGCCGCAGGTCGCATCACACTGGCGACTTGCACTTCGTCCAGCTCACCGACCAGCCCGCCCCCCACGCGCATCGTGGCAGCAGACGCAAATAAACCAGGGATTGTGGCGACGGGCTTGCCATCGACGTACAAAGTGAAGGCAGCCCCCGCCGTCACCGCAATGTGATGCCATTCGTTGAGCACCAAAGGAGCGACTCCTTTGGCCGCAGCAGAACCCACGGCAACCACAGGAACACCGCCCGACAAACTCAAGGTGAAGTTACCCAGGGCCAGCAACTCGCCATCCCCACGCTCGGGCTTAAACCAAGCTGAAAAAGTAAGTTCTTTGATGTTCTGCAATGCAGGGCTACCAGCCACTATTGCGCTGTCGCCCACCATCTTGGCAGAACCGGCAATCAACCCCCCGGCCGCATAAGACATTTTGCCTTCCGTGGCGTGACTGCCGTTCGCGGAGGCATCTTGCGGCAAACCTTGCGTCTCACTTAGGTGAAACACCATGAGCTGGGCGGCGTCAAAGCTTGCTTTGCTGTCAGCCACCGCAACGGCCTTTTCGTTGCTGGAATACAGCCAAATATGCTGGCCCGTGTTGTTGCCAGCCAGCTTGGGCACTTGCACCCACAAAAAAGCCAGCTCGTTCAGTTTGTCAAACCGCTCCACATGAAACTTGAGCGGCGTGGTGTCGTCTTCGGCCACAAAGCGAATGTCAGTGCCATCCTCCTTAGCGGCCAAGAAGTCAAAATTACCGCTAGAAAGACGGATCAAAATTGGCACTGAACCCGCTTCGCCCGCCACCCCCGATATCTGCGTATCAAGCGTAATTTGCTTGCGCATCGTCCAGTCTTTGTTCCACCAGGCTTGGGCGGCAGTTGGCAAAATGAGCAGGAGCGCCAAAATGGCAATGAGACGTTTCATGTGTTTTAGATAGGAAAAATTTGGCCCGCGCAATCAACCGAATGCATCGCCAAGCAACGCACAAGAATACGTGGCGCGTGTTGCATTAGCGTGACGGAAACATCTCAAACGTAGTCCAAAAGAACTACGTTTGAGTAACTTCCGGTCAATGGCGATTGCCGGGTTATTGGCCAAACCCCAACACGTCGACCCGCACTATCGACGGCGGTTTGAAAGCATCTTTCAAGGCCTGGGCGGATTGAGCGGCGTTGGCGGCGGACTGGCTAAGGGTTGCTGTCGTTTTGGAACTGTCATCGCCAGACGAAGTTGCACCGGATGCGGCTGCAGTTGAGACACTTGTGTCCGCTATCGGAGTACCCGTCGATGTGCCAGAAACTGAAATGTTGTCGGCGCCCAGAACAGTCTGTGCGGCAATATTCAGGTTGCCTGCACGAATGCCTGCGTCTCCGGCATTCACAGTTCCTTTGGGGGCGATTAAGTCAACATCTCCAGCTTTAATACCACTACTGGACAGCGCTCCAATGCCACTGCCAGATGCAGCCCCCTGAAGTTCTTGAGTGACATTGCCCTGGCTGTCTACCCTCACAATGGGAGCCGGTACGGAAGTGGCAGTTTTCTTGCCTTTGCCTGCGTCAATGTCTCCCTCACTTGACCACAGCAAGATGTCGCCACCGCCAACCGAAAGAATTCTTGATTGGTTGACCAAGACGTCTTTTCGCGCAAAGCCACGAATGTCACCAGACTCGACGGTTACCAATCCCAACGGGCCGCTGTCGGTGAGGCCCACTTCATTTCCGGTCACAAATTTCTGGGTTGCGAGAACCTCTTTGCGCGTGTTGGTTAAACCCACAACCAATCCGTCCCCGGGAACCATGAACTCGATATTCCCGCCACGCTCAGTAACGACACGGCTCGCAAACAGGTTTACCTGACCTTGGTAATTTGAATACGTCCCATCAGACCTCCGGGCCGCGATGCCTGGAAAGACCAACTCCAGGGCGGCGTACCCTCTTTCATACGTTACCGCGTAAGGACTTGATGAGTCGTTGGAGTCCCGACCAGTGGTTCGAAGTGCGGAGAAAATCATCTCCCTCACCCGGCTACGTTGGCCCTCTGAGTCAAGAGCATCAACCGCCTTGACTGCTGCCAGGGCATTGGATGGTGTTAAAGCCTCGCTCCCTGTTAACCACCGCGCCTGCCACAAGGTAGCGTCGTCTGCACTGCCAGTCGTGACGACTGGCCTGATACGACTTAGCTTTTCTATCAAGCGGTCTACAACCACGCTGTAGTCAATATTGCTCTCACCAAATCCGGCTGTCAGATTCACATCAGCACCTTGTTTGGGCAACGCTACATTGTCCAAACCGCCGCGGCTGACAATTCCGGCGGAGGTACCCAGATCAATATCCCTCCCGGCAGTCACTTCCAGCCTTCCCGGCCCACCCACCCAAATGTAGGACCCGCTTCTCCTGCTGCTACCTTCTGTAAATAGGACATCCCGCCCAGCTTCGACTCGGCTGATGCTGTTTGATGGGTTGACGTGTTGAGTCGTTAACCCCAAATCTTTTACATCGTTGCCCGCCCGAACCATGACAGCTTTTGGAAGTGCCAGGTTCAACGTGTTGGCTGTGCCTGTCACATCGCCTTCCACCGCATAAATACGAACGGGAACTGTGTCGCTTTCGTGGACCGGAACTACCGCATGCGCGGTAGAGGTCAGGGCAGGATTGAATCGCTCGTAACTAATCGACGGCCTGAGGGAATCCGGAATTTTGGCTACATCCATGTCACTCATCACCACTTTGGTTCCCACCGAGATTGAATTTGCAGCCAGGATTGTTAAATCAGCCTTTGCTGCAGGACTCAAGATCATCTGGGTTCCTCCCAAAGCAACATTGCCTTGGTAAGAAACAGCAGACAAACTAGGCGGTAAATAGGAAAGCAAACTGGCGTTGTAGTTTGCTGTGCTCCATAAACTCAGAGGGGTTGAATAGGCGGATCTGACACCAGCTACCGTTGTCGTTGAAGTATTGGTGATGTTGAGCAGATTCACATTACCAGTTGTACTGGAGATGCTTGCGCCTGCTTGAGACCCATATGTAGAGAATAGAGCCCAGCCGGCGCTGGCTGCATTTGCAATATTGAAATTGCCACCAACGCCGGATGACTGAACCATCAAGTGCGGGTTGATAATCGCATGGACGTTAGCCTCACCTTGCGCTTGGACTTTAG
>JANOLC010000268.1:0-2199 GCA_031419575.1 Burkholderiales bacterium
GGCATTGATGAGACTGCGAAAAACCGTCCTCGCGCTGGTGCTTCATTCGCAGGACGACAACCACATCACCGCCACGTTCATAGTGGTAGCGGACGATGTAGCCTCTGGACTTTTACCCTCCAGAAATTCACGTAATCGGTCGAGGTCATCGAGTGAATCGACAGAAAAGCTTATGTCCATGACCATTTACACGTGTCATTTTGGCTTTGGGATCTCATTCGATAGGCCCCATGAATCAATCCACGCAAAGACTTCTTCGCCGGTCGCATGTAATCCAGTTTCTTGGTAGTGCTGCCATGCCTTGTCAGCATCTTGTGTGAACTGTTCACATACAAGCTTCAGTGACATCGGTGCTGATGCTTTGAGTGGCATAGTTTCGATTGTTAAAAATTCGGGAATCCCAAGTGCATCTACGGACTGCCTATCTACGACCACCGCAGCAAGCCCTTCGGAAACTACTATTTTTATAGCGAACTATTGAATACTAGCGGGGACTACAGGTTGCTCAACACTCCTTTGGTATCAATCACCACCTTGCCCTGCAACAGCTCGGCGTCTATCCCCCGAAATTCCCGGTGGTCTACCAGCAGCAACAAAATATCGGCCTCTTTGAGCACCGCCTCAAGCGGGTGCAACGCCATATCGAGTTTGCCCAGGGGCACGTTGGGGTCGCAGGCCAGGACAGTGCCTACGTTTTGGGCTATCAGCGCTTGCACAATGTCCAGCGCTGGCGACTCGCGCAGGTCATCAATGTTGGCCTTAAAGGTCAAGCCCAGGCAACCAATGACCGGGTTTTTGAACCGGGCAGCAACCGCTTTAACTTTGCTCACCACCCAGTGCGGCTTGGCGTCGTTGACCTCACGGGCAGTTTTGATCAAACGGGATTGCTCGGGCGCGGATGTGACGATGAACCAGGGATCCACAGCAATGCAATGCCCCCCCACGCCGGGGCCGGGCTGCAAGATATTCACACGCGGGTGCCGGTTGGCCAGGGCAATGGTTTGCCAGACGTCGATGTTCAGGTGGTCGCAAATGGTTGAAAGCTCATTGGCAAAGGCAATGTTGACATCGCGAAACGAGTTTTCAACCAGTTTGGCCAGTTCTGCGGTGCGGCTGTCGGTGAGGTGAATCGTGCCGTTGCAAAAGGTTTTGTAGAGCTGTTCGGCTGCTCGGCTGGCCGCAGGGGTGGTGCCGCCCACAATGCGGTCGTTGTCCACCAGTTCGCGCAATATTTGGCCGGGTAACACGCGCTCGGGGCAGTGGGCGGCGTGGATTTTGCCCGCCAGCTCGGGCCGGGCTTCAAGGGCGATGCGCTCGATCAACTCTGTGGTGCCGACGGGGGACGTGGACTCCAAAATGATGAGGTTGCCAGCGCGCAAGTACGGGGTAATGGCGCGTGCTGCGGCCTCTACATACGACAGGTCAGGCGCTTTGGGGTTGGCGCCAATTTGCTTGAAGGGCGTGGGCACGGCAATGATGAAGGTGTCGCCCTGCTCGGGCTCTGTGGAGGCCTTGAGGTTGCCGCTGTGGATGGCCGAGCGCACCAGGATGTCCAGGTCTGGTTCCACGATATGAATGTGGCCCGCATTGATGGTTTGCACGGTAGCGGCATTCACATCCACGCCCACCACTTGATGGCCTTTGGTGGCCAGCATGGAGGCAGTGGGTAGGCCGATATAGCCCAAGCCCATGACGATGATTTTTTGCTTTAAGCGGTTCATGGGGTGGCCTCTCTCCAGGTGAGAAGGGTTTGTACGATGCGCGCCGCAGCCTGGCCATCGCCATAGGGGTTGCCAGCCTGGGACATGGCCTGCCAGGCGCTGGCGTCATTCAAGAGCGCAAGGGTATTGCTGACGATGCTGTCGCGCGATGCACCCACCAACCTCGCCGTACCCGCTAGCACAGCCTCGGGGCGCTCGGTGATGTCCCGCATGACCAGCACGGGCTTGCCCAAGGTGGGCGCTTCTTCCTGAATGCCGCCCGAGTCCGTGATGATGAGGTAGGCCCGGCGCATCAGGTACACAAAGGGCAGGTAATCCACCGGGTCAATCAGGTGGACGTTGGCACGTTTTACCTTGGCACTGCCCTGCTTACTTTCCTGCAGGTTGCCCAAAATGGCCTGTACGGGCTGGCGCACCTGGGGGTTCAGGTGAACAGGGTACAGCAGCTCGGCATCAGGAGACTGGTCGGCAATATCAG
>JANOLC010000269.1:0-7634 GCA_031419575.1 Burkholderiales bacterium
GCTACGCCAATGATGATGCTGCGGCCCCAGCCCTTGTGCGTGCACTCCAGCGCCTGACGCATCACCTTGGTGTTGCCAATGCACTCAAAGCTGTAGTCGGCACCGCCATCGGTCAGTTGCACGATGGCGTCCACCACGTTCTCAACTTCCTTGGGGTTGATGAAATGCGTCATGCCGAATTTGCGCGCCATGGCCTGGCGCGCCGGGTTGATGTCCACGCCGATGATCTTGTCGGCTCCCACCATCTTTAGCCCCTGAATCACGTTAAGCCCGATGCCGCCCAGACCAAACACCACCGCATTGGCACCGGCCTCCACTTTCGCGGTGAACAGCACCGCACCAATACCGGTGGTCACACCGCAGCCGATGTAGCAGACCTTGTCAAACGGCGCGTCCTTGCGGATTTTGGCCAGCGAGATTTCGGGTGCCACTGTGTAGTTGCTGAAGGTGGATGTGCCCATGTAATGAAAAATGGGTTGACCATCCAGGCTGAAGCGGCTGGTGGCATCGGGCATCAGCCCTTTGCCCTGCGTGCCGCGTATGAGCTGACACAAGTTGGTCTTGCGCGAAAGGCAAAACTTGCATTGGCGGCATTCCGGTGTGTACAGCGGTATGACGTGGTCGCCCTTTTGCAACGATGTCACGCCCGGTCCCACGTCCACCACAATGCCCGCGCCCTCGTGGCCCAGAATGGCCGGGAAAATCCCTTCGGGGTCGGCACCGCTAAGGGTGTAGTAGTCGGTGTGGCAAATGCCGGTGGCCTTGATCTCAACCAGCACTTCACCGAACTTGGGGCCCTGCAGGTCAACGGTTTCAACAGTGAGGGGTGCACCTGCTTTCCAGGCGACGGCTGCTTTGGTTTTCATGGTGTTTGCTTTCTAAAAATGTTGGCTACTTGATCTGCAGCAGAGCTTTGATTTTGGCGCGTACTTCGGCAATCACGGCGACCGGGACGCTTCCTTTTTTCTTCGCGCGGTGAATTTTCCAGTCCAGTGATTTGACTTGGTCAGACAACACCACGCCAGGCTGGTCGTCAACTTGCGCCACGACTTCAAATGGGTAACCCCTGATCTGGGTGGACAGAGGGCAACATACCATCAGGCCTGTTTTGCCGTTATACGACGCAGGGCTAAGCACTAGCGCAGGACGATGTCCTGCTTGCTCGTGCCCCGCTTGTGGGTCAAACATCAGCCAAACCACGTCACCCGTGTCCGGCACGTATTTGCTTGCCGCTGAGTTTGTCGTCATTAAAGAGATTCCCGTCCCACTGGGCCACCAAAATCGACCTCGCCATGAACGTTTTGGCGCGTGATGTCCGCCAGAAGATCATCCAGTTTGAAGTCGAGCTTGCCAACAGGCTCAATGACGATGCGCCCCTTGGACGCCTTAATGGTGACATGCTGTTCAATGTCAAAACATGCCGCTTTCATGGTGGCCAGGTTGATTCGCACGGCTGGGCTGTTGCCCCATTTGCGGATGACTGTTTCCATGGTGTTTTCCTTTGTTTAGAAGTTTCTACATTGTAGACACGGCGAATCCTGCAATCAAGATTCAATAGTTCTCGGTACTGGTTTGCTTGTTGCCTGGGTAGCATTGCGCGGCGACAGCGCAATGTGCATGCGGTTTTGGGGTGAAAGGCACGCGCGGGATAGAAAAAATCTATGCCACACGGTGGTCGCCAATTTTTTAGTGTTGCTCGACAGACCGCTACCGCACGGTTGCTGACATTCGATGAATGTCAGGTTGCTAGATGCTCAAATTTAAACGGTTTCCCCCCATGACAGGATGCGCCATTTGGAGGGAAAACTTCTAACAATTGCAATATTTGATGCACTTAAATCCCATCCTCAATAATTTTCACGGCGATAAATGAGGGCACTTTTATAAATACCGAAAGTGGCGCGGGCCGTTGGGCTGCTTGCGGTCCCTGAGCCGGTCCAGTCAAATGTCAGCCAAGCCAAATTGGCCGGCGTCTCTGCCCCACCCGAACCACCCGTTGAGATGCATTTAAGGCCAACCGGCGAACTTCCGAGGTTCAGCGTTACATTTGCCCAGCCGCTGTTCCCTATGCCCGGTTTGGACAGGGTCATTGTCGGGGTCGGGTTAGCCCCCGTAACGGACAACGCGGTTTCACAAGCTGCAAGGAAGTTCTTGGCATCGGTCGGAAAGCTAAAGGCGAAATTGCTCGCCGTTAACGCGGTACAGGTGTCAGTGCCAGTGATCCAGCCAGCGCTGTCGTAGCGCTGAATCGTCGTGCTGATAGGCAAGTCCAGTAACTCTGATCCGTAAGCGTTTTGTAAACGGATGCGGCCACTGCGAATATTGCTGTTGCCTTCAGTCGCTGTGGCCGATGTACCGTCTGTCCCGGTGGAAGACGACACCCCATCGGTATCCGTGGCCCGCAGTTTGATGGACGACGGCACCGTGGCTTTGGTGGTGAATGTGAAAGTGGGCGAAGTGCTTGATACTCCAGCGGCAAAGGTGCTGGCAGAGATACTGGTGGATGTAAAACTGCCAGCGACGCCGTTGATGTCGCTCAGCGTTACCGGTTGGGCAACGCCGGAGTTTGCGTAGTTGGCAAGGGTGTTGCCAGGCGCGTCTTTGGCTGCCACTTTGAACAGCGACACGGGCTGCCCGGAATACGTGAAAGTGGAGCAGCCCTGAGTGGTAACGACTGTATCAAAGTGGTCTGGTACGAAACGGCCCACATCCAGCGTAGTCGAACTGATGTAGCGCTCAGAGGCGGTGGAGTCACCAGCATCCACAGCCGCAAACGTAGTGTCTTGCAGCGTCATGCTAAACGCACCTACATCGTTGTAATTGGCGGTGGTGGATGCCAGCATGCCGCTGGCAAAACTGCCGCCCATGGTGAGCGTGCCAGGTGTCGTGATGCAGGCGGCATTTCCGCCACTGCATTGCGTTAAGACCACTGTAGGTGTACCGGTGTAATTGGCCGTCGTGCTTCCCGATACATTCGCTGAAGTGGCACTCAGTGAAAACGGACGTCCGGTTTTATGCACAGGCGTCGCAGTGGACAGCACCTTGTTGGTGAGCGCATTGATGCTGCCAGCGGTGGAAGAAGTAGCGTCCTTGACACTGACGCTGGCAAAACTGCTTGGGCGTATAGCAAAGTTGTCACTCGAACAACTTTGCGATGTGACGGTGCCGCTGGCTGGGTAGCTGATACGCACGCGGGCATTGGCGTAGGCATTGCTGACTGCGGGCAACGTGACGGCGGTTTCTCCGGTTGCACTCAATGTGAGCGAAGTCGACACGGTCGCAAGTAGCGCGTAACTGGCGCAGCTCCCGGACAAAGCATCCACAATCTCCACCTTTACAGGGCCAGTAAACGATGTCTGCAAGGCAGTTTTCCCGGTATTGAAGGCACCAATGGTCAAGTTGCAGGCGCCGCCATTCACACACAGGTTGGTATCGCTGGCCACATGGGTCTTGATCTTGGCCGTACCCGCGATTGCCTGCGCCGCGGTGTAAGAGGTTTCATAGGCATCAAAAGAAGCGCCGCACGACGGTGTCGTGAAATTAAGCTCGCCTCCATGGCTGGTGCCGGCGCTATTGGTCCCGGTGGCTCTGAAATAGTAGGTAGTGCCACAACTCAGGGATGAGAGCGTGCAGGAAAAGTTTTGTACCGTGCTGCCAGAAAACGAGCTGGCGGCGGGGGTGCAGGTAGACGTATAGCTGCCCGTGAAAGCGCTATAGCCCAGGCTGACAGCTGTGACTGCACCGTTTGGATTCACACTGCCATTGAGTACCGCACCCGTACCGGCCACACTGCTGGCTGCGAGCGTGGTCATGGTGGGAACACTATTCGACACCGTGACACTGGCACTTGCCGTTGGTGTGCCTGTGGTGTTTGCGGTGATCGTGTTGGTCTTGGTACCGGTACTGGCTGCAAAGACCGTCAGAAGCGCAGAGCGACTGGAGTTGGCGGGCAAGGAACTGACTGTGAAAGTGACAGTGTTGCCCGAATTGGTGCAGGTGTCTGGCGCGGTGGCAGTACAACTGACAAAGGTGAGGCCTGCAGTCGTCAGATTGTCTGTGACCACCACATTGGAAGCGTTCGTCCCCGTGAGCGGATTTTGTGCAAAAAGTGTGAAGTTGAAATTGGTGTTGGTATTGACCGTCGAAGTGCTGACCGTCTTGGTAAGACCCACTTGGCCCGGTGTGCTGGCATTGTTGTCACCGCAAACCGAGTTGCTGTTGTTGGCGCTCAGCGTTCCTGTCCAATTGCCGGTTCCATCTGGCGTGCGGTACCAGTCCTTGGTGCTGCTGCCACTGCCCCAAGCCAATCCGTAGCGGGAAGTGAAGGTCGCGTCCGTTGAAGAACAACTGTCGAAACTGGTGCCGGGTGTGTACAAGTTGCTTTGGCTACCCATGCGCAGCACATCCACAATGCGTTTGGTGCCACTGGAAGTTTCGTAAAGTACATAGTTCAGGTTAGTGCCGCGAACAATGGTGCTACCCAGGCTGGTGGTACCGGGAATCTGTATCCACGGCGAACTCTGGCCACAGGCATTGGTGCCGGTGGGAGGCGCGAGAAAGAGACTGCCCAGACTGGATGTGTTGACCAGGTTCCCGCTGCTGGCCTGGTAAACATCAATGGACCAGTTGGCAAAGTTGCTCGTTGCCGCTTGGACGTTGGGGTCCGTTATGCGCATCTCTAGGTAGGTCGCACCACTGGTGGGGATCTGCACTTCATTGAACACAACTGTTCCAAAGTAGGCGGAACAGGCCGCCCAGGCCGACAGCGGAAACAACAGCGCCACTCCAACTGCGGCGAGCCGGCGCATCAGAAGGCAAATACAAGGGTAAGGCATGGTGCAGTGTCCCACTTTTCAGTAATAGCCAAAAAGTGTTGTGCAAGATAGCCCAACGAGTAGGAAATTCAACGGCATGCGTGCAAGCGACAGCGCCCGCTTTGTGCCTGAGGCAGCCACCCAACTTCGCGTCGGTTTTTTGACTTCTTAATTTCCAAGCTCAATTCCGAGCGATTAGCGCATTGCCCAGTCCCCGCGCGGACGTTAATACGCAATGAATTGCAAAAACCTCAATCCACCTTCGCCCCAGAAGCCTTCACAACCTTTTCATATTTGACTAACTCGCCCTTCATGAACGCGCCAAACTCGTCAGATGAATTGCCCACCGGCTCGGCCATCAATAAGGCAAAGCGGGTTCTGGTTTCAGGCGCTTGCAGGGCTGCCACAAAGGCTTGTGTGAGACGGTTCAACACTTCACGGGGTGTGGCAGCGGGTGCCACCAAACCCCACCAGGTGTCAATCGCAAAACCTGGCAGCGTGTCAGCCACGGGCGGTACCTCCAGCAGGGCGGGGGATCGGGTCAGCGTGGTGACTGCAATGGCTTTGAGCTTGCCGGATTTGATACCCGGTGCGGCGGTGGCCAGGTTGTCAAAGTTGAAATCGACCTGACCGCCTTGCAACGCCATCTGTGCCGGGTTGCCGCCGTTGTAGGGGATGTGCACGGCAAAGATGCCGGCTTGCGCCTTGAACATTTCACCCGCCAGATGGCCAGCGCTGCCGTTGCCGCCACTGGCGTAATTGAGTTTGGCGGGGTTAGCTTTGGCGTAGGCGATCAAGTCCTTCAGCGTGTTGATCTTCAGGCGGTTGGCCGTGTCGGCATTCATCACCAGCACATTGGGCACGCGCAGCATTTGCGTGATGGGCGCGAAGTCTTTGGCCGCGTCGTACGGCATCTTGCTGTAAAGCCACGGGTTCACGGCGTGGGTGGCGGTGGCGGCAATGCCAATCGTCAAGCCATCGGGCGCCGCCTTGGCGATGGCATCGGCCCCGATATTGCCGCCTGCACCGGGGCGGTTGTCGATGATCACGGGGCCCAAGGTGTCTTTCACCCGCTCGGCCAAAGCCCGGGCGGTCACGTCAATTGGGCCGCCTGCGGCGTAGGGCACGATCAGGCGGATGGGCTTGGTTTGTGCCGCTGCTGACACTGACAACAGGACCGCTAAGGCGGCGATTAAACTGGCTAAAACAAAACGTCTTTTCATCATGATCTTTCTTACACTTTTGCCTTGTCAGCTTCGGTGGTGAAAGAATCCGCAAAGAACTCTTCTTCGGCCAATCCGGCCAGGTGACAAAAGTCAGCGCGGGCCGAATCCACCACGATGGGCGCGCCACAGGCGTAGACCTGGTAGCCGGACATGTCGGGGAAGTCTTCGAGCACGGCGCGGTGCACAAACCCCGTGCGACCGATCCAGGCATCTTCGGGCGTGGCATTGGAGATGACGGGCACATAAGCCAGGTTGGGCATCTCGGCCAGACGTGCCTTGACCCAATCGTCCATGTACAAATCCTCCGGCCTGCGCCCGCCCCAAAACAGCGTGGCAGGGCGATTGATTCCTTGGTGCTGCATGTGCTCAATCACGGCCTTGATGGGCGCAAAACCTGTGCCCGAGGCCAGAAAAATAATCGGCTTGCTGGAGTCTTCCCGCAAAAAGAAGCTGCCATAAGGCCCTTCGATGCGCAGAATCTCTTTTTCTTTCATCACGCCAAACACGTGGTCGGTGAACTTGCCGCCCGGCATGTGGCGGATGTGCAGTTCAATCGGCTCGGCGGGCTGGGTCTCGGTCTTCACGAGATGGTGCGGTGCAGTGGCCATGCTGTAGCTGCGCCGTGCGCCGTCCCGCAGAATGAATTCCACATACTGGCCTGCGTGGTAGGCAAAAGTGTCATTGGCAGGCAACTGCAATTTGATGACCATCACATCATGTGACTTTTTCTCCAGCGAGGTCACGCGTGAGGGCATTTTCTTGATGGGGAAGGCCCCGGCCTCGGTCACCTGGCGGGATTCAAGCACCACGTCGGTTTGCGGCACGCCGCAGCAGGTCAACACGTAGCCATTGGCTTCTTCCTCGTCGCTCAAGGCCTTGCTTTGGTGCGGGCCGTGCACCACGGTGCCGCTGATTTTTTTGCACTTGCAGGAGCCGCAAGCACCATCTTTGCAGCCGTAAGGCAGGCCGACGCCCTGGCGAATGCCACCGGCCAGAATTGACTCGCCCGCCATCACGCCAAACAGGCGACCACTGGGTTGCACAATCACTTGGAAGGTGTGGTTTTCAAGGGCTGTCATGGTGTGGTTGCCTTTTGGTTATTCTCAAAGTCTTTTTTCCTCAAGCCACTGCGCTTGAGGTTTTTGTACAGGGTTCCGATTTTGCCTTCAAACCAATCCCCCCTTGGGGCGCTACCCGCCCGGTTCCGCCGCGACCGCCTGCTCATTGTGGGCTGTGGCGACGTGGGCTTGCGCGTGGCGCAGCGCGTGCAGGGGCGTATGGCGCTGCTGGCGCTGACCTCATCGCCACAGCGTGTGGCCGAGCTGCGTCGTCAAGGCATCAAGCCGTTGGCTGGCGACTTGGATCAGCCCGCCACCTTGCGCCGCCTAGCGGGTATCGCCACCCGCGTGGTGCACCTGGCGCCGCCACCGGGCGAGGGCTGGAGTGACCCACGCACGGGCGCGCTCAACGTGGTGCTGCGCCGGCGAGGTGCTCCGCTTTCCTCGTACATCTACGGCTCCACCAGCGGTGTGTATGGCGACTGCCACGGCGACCTGGTGTCTGAGACTCGAGCCTTAAACGGCGCCACTGCGCG
>JANOLC010000270.1:0-5196 GCA_031419575.1 Burkholderiales bacterium
GCTGGGTGCCGACATTGCCGACCGCGGCATGATGCTGACCGGGGGTGGCGCGCTGCTGCGTGATCTGGACCGCCTGCTGGCCGAAGAAACGGGCCTGCCCGTGCTGGTGGCCGAGGAGCCGCTGACCTGCGTGGTGCGCGGTTGCGGCATGGCGCTGGAGCGCATGGACCGCCTGGGTTCGATTTTCACCTCCGAATAAGCCTGCGGCGCAGGTTCGGTAAGCGGGACAATCAGCGCCCATGCCGCTCGGTACCCTCGACAGAACGCCACCGCCTTTTTTCAGGCAAGGCCCGTCTGCGCTGTCAAAACTGACGGTGTTCAGTGCATTGGCGCTGTTTTTGATGGTGGCGGACACGCGCTTCAAAATTACCCAGCCGCTTCGTCTGGTGGTGGCGACAGCGTTGCGGCCCGTGCAGTGGCTGGCGATGCAACCCATTCACTGGGCGCAAAACGGTGGCAAGTATTTCGAGGCGCTACAAACCTCGCAGTCATCAGAAGAATCAGCCCGCCAGAAGCTGGGCTTGCTGTCGCAGCGCGCCAACCAGGTCGAGCAATTGACGCTGGAAAACACCCGTCTGCGCCAGCTGTTGGCCCTGAAAGAGCGCATCACCACACCGGCTCAGGCCGCGCAAGTGCTGTACGACGCGGCTGACCCGTATACCCGCAAAGTCATCATCGACAAGGGCCTGGCCCATGGCGTGGAGACCGGTTCGCCCGTGATTGATGCGTCTGGCGTGCTGGGTCAGGTGACGCGCGTTTACACCTCCGTCAGCGAGGTCACTTTGATCACCGACCGTGACCAGGCGATTCCTGTTTTGAACACCCGCACCGGCGCACGTGGCATTGCGTTTGGCGATGCCGCGGTCCACGCCAATGCCCTGGAGTTGCGCTTTATGGCGGCCAACGCCGATGTGCAGGCGGGCGACATTCTCACCACCAGTGGGGTGGACGGGGTGTACCCACCCGGCCTGCCTGTTGCCAAAGTAGACCGGGTCGAGCGTCGCGTTGACACTGCCTTTGCCCGTATTTATTGCACGCCCATGGCAGGGGTGACGGGCACCGTGCACGTGATGGTGCTCACATCCGTGGCCAAGCAAGTGCCGCCCCGTCCCACGCCAGACCCTGTGCCGGTGGCGGGGAAAAAGAGCGCTCGCAAATGAGGCCCACACCATGATCATGCGCCCGGGTCAGCAGTTGCTGCTGCCCGCCAATCCGCTCTTTATTTGGAGCACCCTGCTGACCGCTTTGCTGCTGGACATGCTGCAGAACATGGGCTTGTGGGGCCGTGCCGCGTGGACGCCCGATTTGCTGGCTCTGGTGCTGGTGTTCTGGAGCGTTCACCAGCCGCTGCGTGTGGGCATTGGCACAGCCTTCTTCTTTGGCATTCTCATGGACGTGCATCAGAGTAGTTTGCTGGGGCAGCATGCGCTGGCTTACACCGTGCTCAGTTTTCTGGCGATAGCGATTCATCGGCGACTGCTGTGGTTCTCGGTACCGTCGCAGGCCTTGCAGGTGCTGCCGTTGTTTGCGGCGATGCATCTGATTGAACTGGTGTTGCGCTTGTTGGGCGGTGGCAAATTCCCCGGTATCTGGATGTTTGCGGCCCCGTTGATGGAGTCGCTGCTGTGGCCCGTCGTCAGCGTTTTGCTTCTTTTGCCGCAGCGGCGAACCCCCAATCCCGATGCCAA
Organism: Burkholderiales bacterium; assembly: GCA_031419575.1. Classification (GTDB taxonomy): domain Bacteria; phylum Pseudomonadota; class Gammaproteobacteria; order Burkholderiales; family Burkholderiaceae_C; genus JANYCG01. Next base: position 1,689 of record JANOLC010000270.1, read on the forward strand.
TAGGCCGTTATGACTGAGCTTCGTAATGTCGAGGCTGACTTAGCGCGGTTTCGCGTGCGGGTTTTGGTGGCCAGCTTCTTTGTGGTGATGTGCCTGCTGCTGTTGGCGTTACGCCTGGTGTATTTGCAGGTGGTGCGTCATGAAGACCTCAAGGAGCAGGCGGAAAACAATCGCACCGCCATTGTGCCCATCGTGCCCAACCGGGGGCTGATTTTGGACCGCAACGGGGTGGTGCTGGCCACCAACTATTCGGCCTATACGTTGGAAATTACCCCCTCCAAGGTGGGCGATCTTGAGCAAACCATTGACGCTATTTCTGCGGTGGTCGATATCACCGCGCGGGACCGCAAACGGTTCAAGAAGCTCAAAGAGGAGTCCAAAAGCTTTGAGTCGCTGCCCATCCGAACCCGGCTGACGGACGAAGAAGTCGCCAAGTTCGCCGCGCAGCGCTTTCGGTTCCCCGGCGTAGAGATCAAGGCGCGCCTGTTTCGCAACTACCCGTATGGCGAGTTGGGCAGCCATGTCATTGGGTATATCGGCCGGGTCAACCAGACCGAGAAAAAGGCCATGGAAGACTGGCCGGACGAAGAACAAACCAACTACCGGGGCACTGAGTACATCGGAAAGCTCGGCGTCGAGCAAAGCTTTGAGACCCAATTGCACGGCACCACCGGTGTGGATTCGGTCGAGACCTCCGCCGGTGGCCGGGCCGTGCGCAAGCTGGCCAGCAACCCGTCTATGCCCGGCAACACGGTGATTTTGTCCATCGACATCAAGCTGCAAAAAATGGTGGAAGACCTGTTTGGTGACCGCCGGGGCGCGCTGGTCGCCATGGATCCAAAAACCGGCGAGATACTGGCCTTTGTCAGCAAGCCCACGTTTGACCCCAACCTGTTTGTCGAAGGCATTGATGTCGAAAGCTGGAAGGCGCTGAACGAATCACCCGACAAGCCCTTGCTCAATCGCGCTCTGCGTGGCACCTATCCACCGGGGTCAACCTACAAACCCTTCATGGCCATGGCGGCGCTGCAATTGGGAACCCGCGCGCCCACCACCATCATCAACGACCCTGGCTTTTACATGTTTGGAGGGCACCGCTTTGGTAGCCCTGACAACGAAAAGGGGGGGGCGATGGACATGCACCGCGCCATCGTCGAGTCCAGCAACGCTTATTTCTATTCGCTGGCCAATGAAATGGGCGTTGATGCCGTGCATGATTTCATGAAACCGCTGGGGTTTGGCCAAATCACCGGCATTGACATTCATGGTGAAGTACGCGGTGTATTGCCCAGCCAGGCTTGGAAGAGGGCGTATTACAAACGCCCTGAGCAAAAAAAATGGTACGCCGGGGAAACCATCTCACTGGGCATTGGGCAGGGGTACAACAGTTTCACCATGTTGCAGCTCGCGCAGGCCACGGCTACGCTGGTGAACAACGGTGTCCAGCACAAGCCACGCCTTGTGACGGCAACCCAGGATGTCTCCACGCGCCTTCGCACGCCCGTACCGTCAGAGCCGGCCATCGACCTGGGTTACAAGCCTGAAAGTGTGGCGATCGTGCGCAAAGGCATGGTCGACGTGACGCTGGTAGGCACCTCCGCCCGCGCTTTTGCAGGGGCCGGCTACGTCAGTGGCGGCAAAACCGGCACCGCACAAGCGGTGTCGCAGAATCAGAAAGAAAAGTACAACGCTGCCCGCATGGAAGAAAGTCAGCGTGACCATGCCTTGTATGTTGCATTTGCCCCGGCGGATAGCCCACGCATCGCCTTGGCGGTGATCGTTGAAAACTCCGGCTTTGGCGGTGCCAATGCAGCACCCATTGCACGGCGGGTTTTTGACTATTGGCTCCAGGGCCTGTACCCGAATGAGGCAGACCTGGCTGCCGTGCAACAGGGTAAAGCGACCGCGCCGATTGGCAAACCGCTTGGGCTGGTTGATTTGCCATGGCCACGCACTGGCAGTGCCTCCGGGCAGGCCGATGGGGCCTCTTCCTTAATAAAAAACCCCTGAAGTCCCCGTGTTTTATGAATAGTTTGCTATATAAAACATAGCGTTCTTGACCTATTTCAAAAACCCGTCGTAGCCGGTTTTCAAAATCAGCGCCCCTACCACCCCGATGAAGACAAGCCGTACAAAGCCGGCGCCGTGTTTCAACGCCATGTGGGTTCCCGCCAAGCTGCCCACCACATTGGCAACCGCCATCACCGCCACAAAGTGCCACCAGATGTGACCTTTGAGCGTGAAAAGAATCAGGGCCGCCAGGTTGGTGGCCATGTTGAGCAATTTGGCCGAGGCGGAAGCGTTTAAGAAGTCATACCCCAGCACCCGCACTAGCAGAAACACAAAAAAGCTGCCAGCGCCGGGACCAAAAAAGCCGTCATACAGACCAATCACGGCACCAATGCAAGTCACCGCCAACGCCTCTTTGCGGCCCGAAAATCGCGGCGCGTGGGTTTGGCCCAATTCCTTTTTGACCAGCGTATAGATCAGCACCGTCACCAGCACCAAAGGAAGCGCCTTGCGCAAATACCCGGGGGACATCACTGTCACCATCCAGGCTCCGGCGAATGAGGCGGCAAACCCTGCAAGCGCTGCTGGCAGTAGGGCATGCCACCGCAATTGAACCCGCTGGCTGTACTGCCAGGTGGCAATGCCCGTGCCCCAGATCGCCGCGCCCTTGTTGACGCCCAGCAACGTGGCCGGGTGGGCAGTGGGGAACACGGCAAACATGGCCGGTACCAAGATCAGTCCGCCCCCGCCCACAATCGAATCCACAAAACCAGCCAGTAGCGAGGCCAACGACACAACGAGCAATTCCATCGCTGGATTGTCCCCAAAAAAACAAAAGGCACCGGGATCGGCCGGTGCCTTTTAAAACGCATCTGCTATGGACGCGTGAATATTTTGTTGATGTTGCTTGCCTGTCTCCTCGGCCTTTCTTGCGCGCCTGACTTTTGGTCAAGCTGCGAGTTGGAAGGAATGTAAACGCCGCACCAGTTTGGCGCATCCGGACTTACCCTTTTAAGACTTACCCCAGTGCCACGGTGCCTGCGTCTTCCACAATCCATTGCGCCGCCTTCTCCGCAATCATCAGCGTGGGCGAATTGGTGTTGCCGCTGGTGATGGTGGGCATGACGCCTGCATCCACCACCCGCAGACCGGCAACGACGCCGTTTTTGCCGCGCACCCGCAGGCGTGAGTCGACCACGGTCATGGGGTCGGTCAAGGCGCCCATTTTGGTGGTGCCCACGGGGTGGAAGATGGTGGTGGCGATGTCTCCGGCCAGCTTGGCCAGATCGGCATCGGTTTGAAACTGTACGCCGGGTTTGAACTCTTCGGGTTGGTAGGCGGCCAGGGCGGGTTGCGACACGATGCGACGCGTCAGCTTGAGTGAATCCGCCGCAACTTGGCGGTCTGCCTCAGTGCTCAGGTAATTGGGCGCAATCGCGGGGGCATCGGTGAACACCGGGCTCTTGATCTGCACCGTGCCCCGGCTGGTGGGGTTCAG
>JANOLC010000271.1:0-4629 GCA_031419575.1 Burkholderiales bacterium
GGACTACTTTCTACCGGTGGTGATCACCGGTGACAACCCCAGCCCCGAGATCCATGCCCCTACACCGCCGAATTGGGTGGCCTGGAGCGCTTTGAGTCTGCTGATTTTGTCGTTGCTGGGCGTGGTGGGCTTGGCCAAGGCGTTGGCACCCGCGCTGGATGCGGGAGTCACCGCCGCCGGGCTCCCGCAGGCGGTGGCAGGTGTGGTGATTGCCATGATTGTGCTGCTGCCCGAAACAGGCGCTGCCGTGCGGGCAGCCAGCGGCAATCGCATGCAAAGCAGCCTGAACCTGGCACTGGGTTCGGGCCTGGCCAGCATCGGGTTGACGATTCCTGTGGTGGTGGCTTTGTCACCGCTGTTTCCCTTTGCCCTGGTGCTGGGCCTGCCACCCTTGCAGCTTGCGTTGCTCATCATGACACTGGTGATTGGTACGCTGACCCTGGGCAGCGGGCGCGCCACCGTGATGCAGGGTGCTGTGCACCTGATTTTGTTTGCCGCGTTCCTGTTTTTAACCGTGGTGCCCTGAGACCTCACTGGCCACTGAAAAAGCGGCTTCGCTCAGGGCAATTCAGCCCCACCCATGCGCGCGGCGATGGTGGCGGAGCGCTCGGCCAGGTAGCCTGATCCTTGCACTTTCTCAAAGTACTTGGGGCGCGGCAACATCACGGCCAGGCGGGCGGCCTCGATGGGGGCCAGTTTGGCCGCGGGCTTTTTAAAGTAGTGCTGGGCGGCGGCTTCGGCGCCAAAAATGCCCTCGCCCCACTCCACGCTGTTGAGGTAAATCTCCAAAATGCGCTCTTTGCTCAATAGCGTTTCCAGCATGAAGGTCAGCACCAACTCCTGCCCCTTGCGAAGCAGGTTGCGCTCACCCGACAAAAACAAGTTTTTGGCCAGTTGCTGGGTGATGGTGGAGCCGCCCACTACTTTGGGTGTCTTGGCCGCAGCGGGTTTGGTGGAGGCAGAAGGGGCGCGTTTGCTGGCCTGTGCGCTCTGTGCGCTGGCCTTGGTTGCGGCCCGTGCTTCGGCCTTGGCGTTTTTTTGCCAGGCCTTCTCCAGCGCGTCCCAATCCACACCGTCGTGGTAAGCAAAGCCATCGTCTTCCGAGGTGATGACGGCGCGCTTTAAATGATCAGAAATCTGCGCGTAAGGCACCCACTGCTGGCGCCAGTGCAGGTTGCCTTTCTCGGTAGTGATGCGCCAGGCCTCGGAACGCTCAAAGGCGGTGGATTGCGGGTCTACCGCGGTCATCAGGGCGATGCGGGCCACAAAGAACAACTGCAATGCCAGCACCGCCAACGTGACCAGGCCCAGCCAGCGCAAGACGGCCTTCATCATCACTTCATCACATTCAGCATCACTGCCCGGCAAGCTTGGTTTCAAGCGTTTCGTCGCGGGTGAATTTGAAGCGCGACACCACCAGAATCTGGTCGGCTTTGGCGCGCATGGCATCACTGAACGGGCCAAATGGCCCGGCGGCGCGGGCAATCACCTCGGCCCGGCGGTCCAGCGTTTTGTTGCCGGAGCTCTCCACTATCTCGGTCTTCAAAATCTGGCCATCAGCGTTGACGGTGACGATCATCGTCAGCTCGCCATACATCTTCTTGCCCGCGTTTTCAGGAAAGTTCTCGGTGCCCTTGTCTTCAATGGCGCGGCGTAGCTTGTCGTAATACACCGCGTACACCTCTTCCCGGGTGGATGGGCTGATGTAGCGCTTTTTAGGTCGCGCGTTTTCCAGGTTGATGCGCCGCTCAATCTCGGCCAGCAGCTTGATTAAACGACGGCGCTTTTCTTCAGCGGCCACGCGCTCAGGTTGGGTGCTGGGCTGGTTAGGGTCAGGCGGGGGCAGGGCTGCAAGCTGGTTTTTAACCTGGGCCAGCAGCAGGTTTTGCTGCTCTTGCAGTGATTGGATTTGTCTTGCCGCCGCTTCTTCCAGCGTGTCGCCTAATTCGCTCAAGGCGCTGGGCGGCAGGGGTGTGGTGGCGCGGCCTTTCTCAGAATCGCCGCCGCCGGCCATGCTGGTTTGCGCGATGGCTCTGGCCTTGTCGGGTTTCTCATTGGTGCGGGCGTTAACCAGAATCACTTCGAGCGGCGTGTCCTGAAACACGCGGTTGAAGGATTCGGGGTCTACAAACCGCACCGTCAGCAAGACAGCATGCACGGCCACCGAGATGCCAAGCGCGATCTGGAGGGTGCTGAATTGCCGCAAGTTCATGGGTTCCGAGTTTAGGGGTTGACTGTTTCTGCGTTGGGCGTTGACTCAGTGCCTGCCTCGGCCTCGTTCATATCGACGGCAATGGCAATCGGCCCGGCGGACACGTCGTCGTCATCCGTGCTGTCGTCACTGTCCGGGTCTGAGGCCTCATCAGCCGGTGCATCCAGCCGCTCCACCACCGTGCCCACAATGTCCAGCGTGATCTCGTCAATGTCACCCAGCTTCACCCGCACATGGGCCCCGCGCGGCAGGTTGGCCGCACCCATCACCGGCAGCACCAGCGGGATGTCGTCGGCGCGCACCATGCCGTCTTTGAAAATGGTGGCAGTGATTTCGGAAATGCCGTTTTGCTGCAAATACTTGAGCGTCCAAAAGCGCTCCATGCCACCCTGAAAACCGTTGTAGGCAAAGTAGGCCGAGTCAAAGCTGGAGATGATGGAAAACAGTTCCGCATCCTTGGGTTTGAACGGGGCCACCAGCGCGGCGGTCTTGCCATGGCGCGCGCAGGCAATGATCTGCCACTGGTTCACCAGATCGGTGTAGCGGCGTAGCGGTGAGCTGCTCCAGGCGTAGGCCTTCACGCCGATGCCCGCGTGCGGCAGCGCTTTGGTACCCATGCGCACCTTGACGCCCGGCAACATCGAGGCCTGGCTGCGGTAAATGCCCGGTACGCCCAGCTCGGCCATCCACAGGCCCCAGGTGCTGTTGGCCAGAATCATGGCCTCGGCGACGATCAGGTCCAGCGGTGCGCCACGCTGGCGAGTGCTGATTAGGACCTGCTCGGTGCCTTGCGGCTCGGCTGCGTTGTTTCCGACCAGCCTGAAGTTGTAATCCGGCCGGTTGAAGGTCTCGGGTTTGCCGCGCACCACCTCGCGTTTGGCTTTGAGGTCTTTTGCCAGCCGGAATAAAAATGATAGCGAACTTCGCTGTAGGGGTGGGGACTTCAGGTCGGTTTCATGCTCAAAGTCAGCGTTTTCAAGCCACGGGGCCGTCACCACAGCATCGAGCTGATCATGGCGCAGATTGGCGGCAATCGGCACTCGCTCCAGCTTGGTTACGCTGCTTTTGATTTCCAGCGTGGCCTCATCCAGCGTGACATACAGCGACACGGCTGGGCAGTCACGCCCCTCTTGCAAGGTGTAGTTTTGCACCACCGCATCAGGCAGCATGGTGAGCTTGTAGCCGGGCATGTAGACGGTGGACATGCGGGCGCGGCCCACTTTGTCGATGGCGTCGCCGGGTTGCAGGGCCAGGCCGGGCGCGGCAATGTGGATGCCGACCGTGACCTCGCCCGTGCCCAGGCCTTGCACGCTCAGGGCATCGTCAATCTCGGTGGTGGCGGAGTCATCAATGCTGAAGGCCTGCACCGTGGCCAGGGGCAGTTCGTTATTGCCGTCCTTGATTTGCGGCGCCTCCAACGCGGGAAAACCAACGCCTTTAGGAAAGTTCTCCAGCAAAAACCGCCTCCAGTGGAACTGATACGGCGAATCAATCGCCCCCGCCTTTTGCAGCAATTCCAGCGGCGGCAGATGCGTGGCGCGGGAAGCCTCAACCACAGCCTTGTACTCGGGCGCGTTTTTGTCGGGTTTGAACAGAATCTTGTAAAGCTGGTCACGAATCGGCTGGGGGCAGCTGCCGGTGCTCAAATCCACCACCCATGCTTCAGTTTGCAGGGCGATCTGCTTTTTCTTCTCGATGGCGGCCAGCGCCAACGCAATCACGTCGGCGGCGGCCTTGCGAAAACGGCCTTTGCCCGCGCGGCGGAAGTAATGCGGGGATTCAAACAACCGGAACAGCGCGGCGGCCTGCTGCTCCAGCGTGGCAGGTTTGCCGTCACTGGAAAAGTAGTCACGCGCCAAATCAGCAAAGCCGAACTCGTCGTCGGACGCAAATTCCCAGGCCAGCTCCAGCTCAATGGTCTGGCTCAGCACCTGGGCGGCGGCGACAAAGGCAGCGGGCGCGGGTTTCTCAAACTTCAGCAGGGCGTTGGCGGTTTTCACCTTGACGCGCTTGCCGCTGTCCAACTCAACTTGCGCGGACGCATCCGCTTCAGAGAGCACCTTGCCGGCCAAAAATTTTCCGGCTTCATCAAACAGTAAATACATGGGCGGGATTGTCCCACGCTGTTACTTGTCTCAGAACGCCACTACCCGTGGCATGGGGGAACGGGTGCGTCGGGCGTCAACGGCAGGTCATCCGCCCAGGCATTGAATTCGTCAAGCGTGATGTGCTGACCGGTTTCCTTGAATTGTTCAAATGATGCAACGGATGCTTCGATGAAGTTTTGATGCGCTTCTTCAACCCGCACATAGTCAAGAATGGCTGCCTTCATCAGGTAGTGCGGGGTGCGCTTCTTGCGGGCCGCCAAGCTGGACAAACGTGCCCGGTCAATGGCATCCAGCTTCACGGTCACCGAC
>JANOLC010000272.1:0-1665 GCA_031419575.1 Burkholderiales bacterium
TTGATGACCGGGGCCATTTTGATGGCCTCCGGGCGGGTGCCAAAAACAACCAGAACTTTCAACGGGAACCTTGGCCCGTCGCACCTGCCTTAGCTGCAAGTGCCACCGCCCGACGCGCGTTACCCAACCAGGTGAGGTCAAGCCGCGCGATGGTGTTGCGCGCGCCCTGCGCCAGGTGCTCGCGCAACGCCGTGTCCGCGCACAGGCGGGTCAGCGCGGCCTCAAAGCTGCCGGGAGCATTGCCGTCAAACAGCAGGGCGTTATCGCCATCAGCCAGCACTTCCAGCAAATTGGGCTCAGCCGGTGCAACAATGGCTTTGCCCAGCACCAGATATTCCATGAGCTTGAGTGGGGACGCATAGGCCGTGACCGCAGGCTGCAAGGCGACATCAAACGCGGCCACATGCTCTGGCACCTGGTGCCGGTCAATCACACCCGTGAAAGCAACTCGCTGGGCAATACCCAAAGAGGCGGCAAGCGCTTCAAGCTCGGCCCGCACGGGGCATCACCCACCACAAGTAGATAGATGTTGGCAGGTGCACTGGGCGTAGCCATCCATTGAACGACGCGGTCAACCCCATGCCAGTCGCGTACAAACCCAGTAAAGCCCAAGACCAGCTTGCCAGTCAGACCTAATTGCGCCTTGGCCAGATCCGGGGCGGGGGCCGTCACAAAATGGGCTTCGTTGATGCCATTGGGGATAACGGCAATGCGGTCTGCGGGTACGCCGTAGGTCTCGACGTGGCCTGCCAACACTTGGGTGACGGGCAGCACATAGCTGGCGCTAAGCCACGCGGTGCCTTCAGCCCAACGGGCCAGTCGTACCAGGCTGAGGCCGCCGCTGTGCTTGAGGCGCTCGTCCACCAACGGGGAATTGACTTCCAGCAGCAAGGGGATGCCCAACTTGCGCTTGAGCAGAGTGCCGGAGAGCAAAAACAGGTTGTACCGCTCGTAGATGAAGTCCGGCTTGAAATCACGCGCAGCCTGCACTAGCTGCCGATAGGCCACCAGTGAATAGGCCAGCTCAAGCAGTTCATAAGCAGCTTTGGGCAATGCTGCCTTGAGCTTGTGAATCCAGCCGACCTCGCCCCCCATCTCGCCTTGCTTGTCGGTTTGCGCACCAATGCTGGGGGCAACCACGCGTACCTCATGACCCAGGGCGCGCATGGCCTCGATCATTTCTTCAATGTGAACGGCCTGGCCGTCTTTGGAGGCGGTGCGATGGTGGTAGAGGATTTTCATTGCAAAAAATACGCTTGGTAAGCTAGTTAAGGTTGCCAATAAAATACTACTATTTTTATAGCAAGGTATTCAATGTTACCAAGGACCAGGCAGTTATTTTGATACAAATTCATTGAATAACCTCCCGCGACGCCCTCATTGGCGATTGATGGAATCACTCACACGCGCAATCACCTCCAAAAAGGCGGCGCCCCGTGCTTCGTCAGGTTCAAGGTACGTGCCTTCAGCCCACTCGTTCCAGGCGTTAACAAACAGAAATTCAGCATTGGCTTCGCATGCCTTACGGTACTGCGCAGCAAACCCGGAGGCAAAAACCGAAAGAGACACATTTCGCATAACCCAGCTTTTATTGAACCCTTTGCGCGGCGTATTGTCCCAGTCAACAAAGGCCCCCGGGTAGTGCCCCTGAGGCAATTTCCGACG
>JANOLC010000273.1:0-5059 GCA_031419575.1 Burkholderiales bacterium
GCCACCACCCACATCGCTGGCCAGCCCGTACTGGAAGCCAATGCGGTCTGCGCCTTCGTAGTCAAAAAAGCCGCTGCCGAGAAACAGGTTGCTGGTCGGGCTGACAGCCGCCGCCGCGCCAGTCTCGCGCATCAGGGCACGGTCGTCGTCGTCGAAGTGGATGCAGTGGGCGTAGATGGCGCGCTCACGCATCAAGCCAAAATCAGCATAGGTGGCCAGATAGCTTCGCGAGTTGGGAAACAGCTCGCGCGCCCAGGTGACTTCGTCCTTGTTTTCGGCCACGTGGGATTGAACCCACACGCTGGGGTACTTGGCGGCCAGCTCGCCCGCGCCGCGCAATTGCGCATCCGAACAACTGGGCGCAAAACGCGGCGTGATGGCATAACCCAGGCGGCCCTGGCCGTGCCATCGCTGGATGAGGGCCTCGGTATCAATCAGGCTTTGCTCGGTCTGGTCGCGCACGCCGTCGGGCGAGTGGCGGTCTTGCAGGCATTTGCCGGTGATCATTCGCATGCCCTTGTCCTGCGCCTGGGCAAATAGGGCATTCACCGACGCGGGGTGCGAGGTCGAAAAAGTCAGCGCGGTGGTGACGCCATTGCGCAGCAGCTCCGCTATGAAAAACGTAGCTGCCTGCGCACTGTATTCGGGGACACAGAAGCGTTTTTCCTCTGGAAACGTGAACTTTCCCAGCCACGGCAGCAAACCAGGCGCGGGGGAACCTATGACGTCCGTCTGTGGGTAGTGGATGTGAAGATCGACAAAACCGGGGGCGATGATTCGGCCCGGAAAATGCTCAATGGGGATGCCGGGGTATTGGACTGCCATCTCGCGATAGGGGCCAACCGCCTGTACCACCTGCACGCCATTTCGCCCCGGCCCGACCACCAACAGACCATCATCCTCATAGATAGCGGCTTGCTGGGGTGGCTTGGCAGGATCGAAACTAAGAATGGCGGCGCGGTAAGCTTTCATGCAGGCAAGCATAAACGCAGCGCAGCCATGTCTCCACCACGCTGCGGATAGCCCCTATGGCCCATGCTGGGCCATCAGGCGCGCAGGGTGCAGCTGTCGCCAATGCCATCGCGCCACACGCGCACTTGCCACAAGCCAGTGAATTCCACCGCCATAGCGCGCCAGATGAAGGCGGCCAGGTTCTCCAGTGTCGCGGGGCCCAGGCCCTCCACTTCGTCCAGCAGGTGGTGGTCCAGGCGCGGGCGCAGCACCGCGATGGCATTGCGCAGGTGGCCCAAGTCCACCACCATGCCGGTGTCGGGATCGGCGCTGCCAGCCACGGTGACCTCCGCGTGGTAGGTGTGGCCGTGGATGCGGCGGCTGCCTGCAACCTCGTCTGCATCATCCAGGGTACGTTTGAGGGTGTGGGCGGCGTCGAAGAAGAATTTTTGGCTTACCTCGCAGCGGCGCGGAATGGGAATGGCGGGCACTTGGGTCATCGGATGCCTGTGATCTTGTGGGTTTGCAGGGACAGCCGCCACTGCGGGCGCGCCAGACACTGGGCGATACAGGCCCGGGTGTTGTCGGCCCGCAGAATGTTGTCCATGGGTTGCAGGTAGCGGTGCTGGAAGTCCGCCGCCTCGCAGTCGACCAGCGTGATGCCGTGCTGGGGCCAGACCAGCTTGAGCTCGTCTCCGCTGCGCTGCACCCAGGTGGCCCCGGCTTTGGGGCTCACACAGATCCAGTCGATGCCTGCGGGCGCGGCAATGGTGCCATTGGTTTCCACCGCAATCTGAAAGCCCTGAGCATGCAGGGCCTCAATCAGTGCAACATCCACCTGCAACAACGGCTCGCCGCCGGTCATCACCACAAAGCGGTTCGCCGCATCGGTATCGGGCCACTGCGCGGCAATACGTTCTGCCAACGTCTGGGCGGTTTTGAACTTGCCGCCCTGCGTGCCATCAGTACCCACAAAGTCGGTGTCGCAAAACTGACAGACGGCGCTGGCACGGTCCTGCTCGCGGCCGGTCCAGAGGTTGCAGCCGGCAAAGCGGCAGAACACCGCAGGGCGGCCGGCATTCGACCCTTCGCCCTGCAGCGTGTAAAAAATTTCTTTAACTTGGTATGCCATGGCAGTTTTTCAGCCAAGGCGAAGGTGCTGGGGGAAACAACAAACCGCCACGGCTGTGGCTGCGAGGTTTTTGTACATGGTAGTCCTCTACATGGCTCAGGTACACAAAACAAAAAGCTCGCCTGAGCAGCGAGCTTCTTGGAGTGATTTTAACCGGGCGCCCCTGGCACGTAGTTTCAGCAGGTTAGCGAAATTCCTCAAATACCTGCTGCAAACGATCCGAATACTGTCGTTTGAGGCGGGCATCGATAAAACTGGTCTCAAAGCTGTTGCTCGCCAGCGTAAAGGCGTGTTGCGCCGTCAACCCCAGTGCCGCAAACGTCTGAGTGAAGTTCTCGTTGATATAGCCACCAAAATAAGCCGGGTCGTCTGAGTTGATGGTGGCCACAATGCCCGCGTCCAGCATGTGGCCGATGTTGTGTTGCGCAAGGGTAGGGAACACACACAGCTTCAAATTGGACAAGGGGCAAACCGTGAGCGGGATCTTGTCCTGCGCCAGACGCTGCATCAGCGCGGCATCCTTGAAGGCCTGCACGCCGTGGTCGATGCGCTCCACCTTGAGCACGTCCAGCGCGCTCCAGATGTAGGCCGGTGGTGCCTCTTCCCCCGCATGGGCCACCAGGCGAAAGCCCAGTTGTCGGGCACGCGCATACACCTTGGCAAACTTCTCGGGCGGGTGCCCCACTTCGCTGGACGCGAGGCCAATGCCCACAATCTTGTCGCGCAGGGGCAGGGCCTGCTCGAGGCATTCAAAAGCTTCTTCCTCACTCAGGTGGCGCAGAAAGCACAGGATCAGCGAGGCGGTCATGCCGAACTTGGCCGGTGCATCGGCGCAAGCGCGGTACAGGCCGTTGATGACAACTTCGGCGCTCAGGCCGTGGCCCGTGTGCGTCTGGGTGTCGAAGAAAATTTCAGTGTGCAGCACGTTGTCGACCTGCGCACGTGCCAGGTAGGCGCAGGTCATGTCGTAGAAATCTTGCTCGGTCTTCAGCACCAGGGTGCCCTCGTGGTAAATGTCCAGAAACTCCTGCAGGTTATTGAACACATAGGCGTCGCGCAGCGCCTGTTCGCTGGAGAAGCGCAGCGGCACGTTGTTGCGCTTGGCCAGGGCAAACATGAGTTCAGGCTCCAGCGAGCCCTCGATGTGCATGTGCAGCTCGGCTTTGGGCATGCGGCGCAGCAGCTCGGGCAGGCGATCTGGGGCAACATCCTTCACTCCTATATTTGAGTCACTCATCAACAAACTCCAAAGGTAATTTCAATATTTTTGAGGTGGCGACGGTACGCGGATGATGCCTTGTCTGCCACGGTGTGAAGTTCGGCGCGCAAGTCCAGCGGCAGGCGCTTGGGGCTTTGAGATTCAAGCACCGGTTTGTCTTGCATGAAGATGGTGTGCTGAAACTCACGCAGCTTGTCATCACTTGACTCAAAATCGGCCACAGCCAGACGGAACCAGACCTGGCTGGATTCAGGCCCTGTGGGGCAGATGAACAGCGCGATGGACTCGCGGTAACCCACTGCGGCAACATCGGCGGACAGGCCTTTCGGGTCTAAGCTATTCGGGTCAGGCACCTTGGTCAACACCGCGCTGAAAGGGCCGGTGACTTCATAGGTGTACTCCACCTGCGCGGCAGTCTTTGAGTGCACATTGGACTGCGGCTGCCACGCCCGGCACTGCGTGGCCAGCAAGCCATGGGGCGTGGCTTCAACCCGGTAGTCATCGATGGCTGTCGCACTTTGCTTCGCGTTGTCCGTCGCCTTATCCACTACGTTTTCGGGCAAGTTGCGCATCCCCAGCCAGCCTTCATGCACAAAGCCAAAGTGCGCCATGTCCAGGAAGTTTTCAACAATGCGCGGCGCGCTGGTGGCCACCTCAAAGGGTCCACAGTTGAGCTTGCGAAGCTGGGCATCAACCTCTGCCACAAACGCAGGAACACCGCTGCCCGCGTCTGACCCCGTGCCAATGGTGGATGTAATTTGAACCCACACCAGCCCGTATTTTTCAAGCGCCTGATGGGTTCTGGCGCAGTGCGATGCAGGGGGAGCAAAGCCAGGCAAAGCGGGCACCACCATACACCGGCCCGAGCCCTCGAATTGCCAGCCGTGGTAGGCGCACTCCAATTGACCATTCACCACCTGCCCCAGCGAGAATTTGGCCCCGCGATGCGGGCATTGATCGGCCCAGGCATGGATTGCGTTTGTGCCGTCGCGCCACAGCACAAGTGAACGATCCAGCAGCATCGCCGGCACCGGCTGCCCCATGATGGATTCAGACAGGGCAACCGGGTGCCAATGGGATTCTTCGATCATTGAGAATTTGCTCGCTTTCAAAAACAAAGAGCCACCCGAAGGCAGCTCTTTGACAGGTCACATTTTGCGTGACATGCGCGGTATACCGCGTGCCCGGTTACTTCTTGTCGCCGCCTGGCACCTTGCCTTCAACGCCTTTGACATAGGCGTTCATGCCACTCAGGAACTTGTCATCAGCCGCCGCATCTTTGGCCACCATGGGTTTACCGGTGTTGTCGGTGATCGGACCTTTCCAGATCACAAAGCTGCCATCAGCCAGACCTTTTTTGACCTCTTCAACTTTGGCTTTGGTTTCCGCAGGCACGTCTTCGGCCATAGAGACAATGTCAATCGCGCCTTCCTTCACGCCCCACCACACGCCAGTGCCGCCTTTCCAGGAGCCGTCCAGCGCTTCTTTGGTGGCCTTGATGTAGTACGGACCCCAGTTGATGATGGCAGACGCCAAGTGGGCCTTGGGGCCATAGGCAGTCATGTCGGAATCCCAACCGAAAGCGCGCTTGCCTTTGGCTTCGGCAGTCTTCAACACAGCAGGGGAATCGGTGTTCTGGAACAACACGTCAGCACCACCGTTGATCAGCGCGGTGGCGGCTTCGGTTTCTTTCGGGGGGTCAAACCAGCCATTCACCCACACCACTTTGGTCTTGACCTTGGGGTTGCTGGACTGCG
>JANOLC010000274.1:0-9060 GCA_031419575.1 Burkholderiales bacterium
CCTACGCCAAAGCAGCCCAAGCACAGGGGGTTAAAGTGGTGGTGAATGCCGCCCCTGCCCAGGCGCTTCCCACCGAGCTGCTGGCCAATGTGGACATTCTGATCGTGAACGAAGGCGATCTTGCGACCATCGCCGGGCGCCAGGGCAGCGTGGCTGACGGCTTGGCCAAGATTGATGTGCCATGCGTGGTCGTCACGCTGGGCAGCGCGGGCTGCTGTGCCCGAATTCACCAATCCGGTACCCCGCAGTTGATCAAGCAAGCCGCTTTTCCCATTCACCCGGTTGACACCACCGGGGCGGGCGACACCTTTTGCGGCGTTCTCGTCGCAGCACTGAGCCAGGAGCAAACCTTGCCTGAGGCGATGCGTCTGGCCAGTGCAGCCGGCGCCTTGGCCTGCTTGACGGCGGGTGCACAGTCCAGCATTCCCACCCATGCTGAACTGCTCCATTTTTTGAAAAACCAGCCCTCGCAGTGATGAGCAACCCATCATCAAGTTCAAGCCCCTATCGCACCACCATGACCCAAGCCACCATGAACACAGCTAAGCATAAAGTCGTATTCGACACAGACCCAGGCGTTGACGACGCCATGGCGCTTTACTACGCGCTGGCCCACCCGGCCATCGACGTGGTGGGCATCACCACCACGTTTGGCAACGTCACCGTCGAGCAGGCCACGATCAACGCTCTGTACCTCACGGCCATTGCCGGGCAACCCACAATTCCCGTGACCCAGGGCGTCCAATCGCCTTGGGTCAAACCGGGTGAGGCTCCACCCGCCTACATCCACGGGGTTGATGGTTTGGGCAACTTGCCAACCCGCGTCAGCACTGGCAATTTGGTTGACCCACGGTCCAGCGCCCAATTCATCGTGGATATGGCGCGCGCCCATCCCGGTGAAATTACCCTGGTGGCCGTCGGCCCCTTGGGCAATCTTGCTTTGGCATTAAAGCTGGAACCCAATCTGCCAAAGCTGGTTAAGCAGGTCATCATCATGGGCGGTACGGTGCTCGAGCCTGGCAATGTATCCCCAGTGGCAGAGGCGAATATCTGGAACGATCCCCATGCGGCCGACCAGGTGTTCACGGCAGGCTGGAAACTGGCCATGGTCGGGCTGGACGTCACCCACCAAGTCATCATGCCGGTGGCCCTGTTCAAGGCGATCGCTGACAAGCAGAAACACATTGCGACTGACGTTTTGCATCACGCCGTCGGTTTTTATGCCAACTTCTACAGCGGCTTGTATCCGCACGTGGCCAAGATTCATGGCTGCTTTGGCCATGACGTGCTGGCCTTCATCTACCTGACCAACCCAGAATTGTTCACCGTGGAGTCTGGCAAGATTCGGGTCGCCATTGACGGCATGGCACAGGGCCAGACCATGATGAAACGCAAAGACTTCATCGACTATCCGCAGCCGGGCTGGGGCAAAGACAGGCCCACGACCCAGGTGTGCATGAAAGTGGATGCGGCCACCTGCTCTGTGGTGTTTGAGCACACGCTGATGGGCGACTGGCTGCCCCGTTGAATGACCTATTCTGAATCCACAAGGGCATCACCATGCAACTCCCCATCGTTGACTACACCCATCCCAACGCAGCACAAGACTTTTGCCAAAGCCTGCACAACACTGGCTTTGGCGTTTTGCGCAATCACCCGCTGGATCAAAAGCTGGTCGAAGGCATTTACGCTGAGTGGTTGGCCTTTTTCGGGACTGATGCTAAACACCAGTACGCGCAGGACCCGGTCAAGTTGGATGGCTACTTTTCGCCTGCGGTGTCAGAAACCGCCAAGAACCACACCCAACGCGACCTGAAAGAGTTTTTTCACATCTACCCCTGGGGGCGCTATCCCAATGAGGTGTCAGATGCAGCGCGGCGCTATTACGTAGCGGCCAGCGGGATGGCGGCGCAGCTGTTGCAGTGGGTGGAAGACAACTCGCCACCTGAGGTTAAAGCCCTCTATTCCATGCCCCTACCCAAGATGATTGAGGGCTGCGAACAAACGCTGTTGCGCGTGCTGCACTACCCGCCCCTCTCTGGACAGGAAAAGCCGGGAGCCGTGCGGGCTGCAGCCCACGGCGACATCAATTTGCTGACCCTATTGCCCGCTGCCACAGAGCCCGGCTTGCAGGTGCTGGGCATGGACGGAGAGTGGCAGGATGTGCCCTGCGACTTTGGCCTGCTAATCGTCAACATTGGTGACATGCTGGAAGAAGCCTCTGGCAAATATTACCCCTCCACCGTGCACCGCGTGTTGAACCCCACGGGTGAAGGGCGATTCAAACCCCGCATTTCACTGCCTCTGTTTTTGCACCCCAACCGCAACGTGGTGCTGTCGGAGCGGTACACGGTGGAGCGCTATTTCAATGAGCGTATGCGGGAGTTGCGTGGGACCAAAGCGTCTTGAGTAGCCGACGAGGACTAGCGCACCCACTTCCAAAGCCCTATATTCTTTATGAGAATATCAAAATCATAAAAATGTAGTTTGCATCATAAGTAGGCGTCGTTAAAGTCTGCCCCTATGAATGATTTGGCGTTTGTATTTGCCGGCTTTTTTGTTGGCTTGGTGGTGGGGCTCACTGGGGTGGGCGGCGGCTCGCTGATGACCCCCATTCTGATATTCTTCTTCGGGGTGAAGCCTTATCTGGCTGTGGGCACCGACCTGCTGTTTGCAGCCTTTACAAAAATGGGCGGCACCGTCAAATTGGCGCGCGCTCGCCGTGTTGACTGGCGTGTGGTGTTTCACCTTTCGGCAGGCAGCATTCCTGCGGCGTTGATCACCCTGTTTTTCCTGCACCGTTTCGGGCCAGCCAACCCAGTAATTCAAAGCCTGATGACAACCACGCTGGGTGTTGCCCTGCTGTTGACGGCTGCCGCGACGCTCTACAAGGCCCTGCGCGGCAAGTCTGCGCCGGCCAGCGTGGCTCACGGCAAAGAGGTCCAAGCTGCCACGCCGCGCCACTGGAGCCTGCCGCTGCTGTTTGGTGCCGTGATTGGCACACTCGTCACGCTAACCTCGGTGGGCGCGGGTGCCATTGGTGTGAGTGTTCTGCTCATCCTGTACCCCATGCTGCCGTTGCCCCGCATCGTGGCAGCCGACATTGCTTATGCCGTGCCGCTGACGCTGGTGGCAGGCATGGGCCACGCGTCTTTGGGTTCGGTGGACTGGTCGCTTCTGGCCAAACTCCTGGCCGGGTCACTGCCGGGCATATGGATTGGCGCACACTTCATGTCCCGCACGCCTGAGCGCGTCATTCGCTCCCTTTTGTCTGTGCTGCTGGCGTACGCTGGTTTAAAACTGATTGCTCTTTAGCCGTTTAACAAGGGCTACCGCTGGCCTGACGGTCAGTCGCCTCACTTTCCCTTTCACCGACATTCGCACGCGCCGCTTATAGGCTTATTTTTCTTTCATCAAGTCATGTACCAATACACCGATTTCGACCGCCAATTCGTCAAAAACCGCGCTGCGCAATACCGCGACCAACTAGAGCGCAACCTGGCCGGCACCCTGGGTGACGAAGAATTCAAACCGCTGCGCCTGCAAAACGGTTGGTACTTGCAGCGCTTTGCGCCCATGCTTCGTGTCGCGGTGCCGTACGGCGAGTTGTCGAGCGCGCAAATGCGGGTGCTCGCCAAAATCGCCTGTGACTACGACAAAAAGGAGCAAAACAACATCGACCAGGCCAACCCCGGCTTGAGCGATTTGAATTCCCTGCCGTCGGGCGTGGGCCACTTCACCACCCGCCAGAACGTGCAATACAACTGGATTCCCCTGGACAAATCGGCCGATGTGATGGACCTGCTGGCCAGCGTCAACATGCACGGCATCCAGACCAGTGGCAACTGCATCCGCAACATCACCAGTGACGAGCGTGCCGGGATTGCCGTAGACGAGGTGGCCGACCCGCGCCCATTTGCCGAAATCATGCGCCAGTGGAGCACGCTGCACCCGGAGTTCGCGTTTTTGCCCCGCAAGTTCAAGATCGCCATTACCGGCGCCAGAGACGACCGCGCTGCCACCCATTGGCACGATGTGGGTCTGCATCTCAAGCACGATGAGCAAGGCCAACTTGGCTTCAAAGTCCTGGTGGGCGGTGGTATGGGACGCACGCCGGTGATTGCCAGCACCATCCGCGAGTTCCTGCCCTGGAACCAGATCCTTAACTACCTCGAAGCCGTGGTGCGGGTCTACAACCGCTGGGGACGTCGCGACAACCTGTACAAGGCGCGCATCAAGATTCTGGTCAAGGCGGAAGGCCAACGCTATACCGACGAGGTCGAGGCCGAATACCAGAACATCCTGACCCAGGATGGCGCACCCCACACCATCACCCAGGCCGAGTTGGACCGCGTGTCGGCCTCGTTTGTGCCTCCGGCCCTCAATTGCAACCGCAAGGATGGTGAGCAGAAAATCGCCAATATCCTGCGCGCGGCGGCTGAAGACGACGTCGAATTTGGTCGCTGGTTGCAGCAAAACGTGGCTCCGCACAAAAACCCGGACCTGCGTGCAGTAACCCTGTCGTTCAAGCGCCTGGGTTATGCACCCGGTGACGCCACCGCCGCACAAATGGAAGGTGCGGCCGCTTTGGCCGACGAGTTCTCCGCGGGCGAACTCCGCGTGACCCATGACCAGAACCTGGTCTTGCCGTGGGTGCGCTGCGACCAGTTGCCCGAGCTCTGGCGCGCCGCCCGCAAGCTGGGTTTTGCCCGTCCCAATATTCGCCTGCTGACCGACATGATTGCTTGCCCCGGCGGGGATTTCTGTTCGCTGGCCAATGCGCGCTCCCTGCCCATCGCACAAGCTATCACCGAGCGGTATCAGGATTTGGACGAGTTGCATGATCTGGGCGAAATTGACCTGCACATCAGCGGCTGCATCAACTCCTGTGGCCACCACCACAGTGGACACATTGGCATTCTGGGCGTTGATAAAGACGGTAAGGAGTGGTACCAGGTGTCATTGGGTGGGTCGGATGGTTCAACCCTCAGCGGCGCGCCGGTCGCGGGCAAAGTGGTCGGGCCGTCCTTTGCGGCTGACGAAGTGGCTGACGTGATTGAGGCCGTGCTGGACACCTACCGCCGGGAGCGCCTCTCGGTCAATGCGGTGGCAGAGACCTTCATCGCCACCGTTCGCCGCGTGGGTGCCGAGCCCTTCAAACTGGCAGCCAACGCGGTTCGCGTTAGCACCAGCCGGGCACCAGCCAGTGCCACAACCGACACAGAAGCAGCCGAGGTTTGAAAATGAAAAGCACTATCAAATTAATAGCTAACAATGACCCACTGGCGGGGACTCATGGCCTAAAAGACTCTCAAGTCCTGCAACCCGGCAATGATTTGGACCCCCGCAGCTTTGACCTGACCGGGGTGGAGCGCGTCGTGCTGAACTTCCCCAAGTTCACCGATGGCCGCGCCTACAGCCAAGCCTTCATGCTGCGTCATCGTCTTGGCTACCAAGGTGAGATTCGTGCTGTCGGCGATGTGCTGATTGACCAGCTGGTTCAGATGCAGCGCGGTGGGTTCGATGTCGCCGTGCTGCGGGCTGACCAGGATCTGGCCCACGCACAGCGCCAGTTTGACCGCTTCAGCGCGTATTACCAAGGTGATGCGGTGACGGTAGCACCGCATTTTGCAAGGGCTGCATGATGCAAGAGATTTCGACACTTCCGTCATTTCCGTCACTTCTTTCTGTCACCGCCTTGGGTGATTCCGATTCATCAACGAATCCGGGTTCGGCCATCAAAATCAACGCCCGTGCGTCAGCTGATTTTGACGCCAAGCTGGCCAAAACCCAGGCACTGCTGGTACAGGCCGCGCGCGACTACGCGCCTGAATCTGAGGGTGCCGCCCGGCTGATCACACAGGCCTCCAGTCTGGGCGCTGAGGACATGGTCATCAGCCACCTCATCAACCAACTGCCCTTGTCCCTGGTCAACAGCATTGGCATCTTTGTGCTGGAAACCGGCCAGTTGCATGCGCAGACACTGCAGGTTTTGGCCGAGCTTAAAGAGACTTCACGCGCACCGGTCGATGTGTACCACCCCCTTCATGAGCAGGTGGTGCAGTTCGTGGCCCGCGAGGGCAATGACGCGATGTACAAAAGTATCGATCTGCGCAAGGCCTGCTGCGGCATCCGCAAGATGGAGCCGCTGGAGCGCGCTCTGGCCGGCAAAAAAGCCTGGATCACAGGCCTGCGCCGCGAGCAATCCGGCGCGCGTGCCGAGGTGCACATGACAGATACCTCCGACGCCAAACGCGTCAAACTCAACCCGCTGGCCGACTGGACCTGGGGTGATGTCTGGCACTACATCAGCATCAACCAGGTGGCCTACAACCCGCTGCATGACCAGTTTTTCCCCAGCATTGGCTGCGCACCCTGCACCCGCGCCATCAGCCTGGGCGAGGACTTCCGCGCGGGCCGCTGGTGGTGGGAAGACGAGGCCGCGAAAGAATGTGGCCTGCACGTCAATACAACAACTGCCCTTGGCCAAGCTCAGGGCGAACGGAGTCACACATGAACGCCCGAACCGACGCCAGCTTGCTGGCCCATTTAAGCAACCAGCACCTGGACGCGCTGGAAGAAGAAACTATCTTCATCCTGCGTGAAGTAGCCGCCGCCTTCGAACGCCCCACCCTGCTTTTCTCTGGTGGCAAAGACTCGCTGGTGATGTTGAAGTGCGCCGAAAAGGCCTTTGGCGCGGGCCGTATCCCCTATCCGCTACTGATGATCGACACCGGCCACAACTTCCACGAAGTCACCGACTTCCGCGACTCGCGCGCCAAGGAGCTGGGTGCGGATCTGATCGTGCGCAGCGTGGAAGACTCAATGAAACGTGGCACGGTGCGCCTGGCACACCCCGGTGAAAGCCGCAATGTGCATCAGTCGGTCACACTGCTCGAAGCGATTGACGAGTTTCGCTTTGATGCGCTGATTGGCGGTGCCCGCCGCGACGAGGAAAAAGCCCGCGCCAAGGAGCGTATCTTCAGCCACCGCGACAGCTTTGGCCAGTGGCAACCCAAGGCCCAGCGCCCTGAGCTGTGGACGCTGTTCAACACCAAACTCCAGCCGGGCGAGCATTTCCGCGTGTTCCCTATTTCCAACTGGACCGAGCTAGACGTGTGGCAATACATTGAGCGCGAAAAGATCGCCCTCCCATCGCTTTACTACACCCATAAACGTGACGTGGTGGAACGCAAAGGCCTGCTGGTCCCCGTGACCGAACTCACCCCGTTGCGCGATGGTGAACAAGCCGAATCCCGCGACGTGCGTTTTCGCACCGTGGGTGACATCACCTGCACTTGCCCGGTGGAGAGCCTGGCCGGCACAGCTGCCGAGATCGTGATTGAAACATTGGGGGCCGACGTGAGTGAACGCGGTGCTACCCGCATGGATGACAAGACTTCTGAAGCCTCCATGGAAAAACGTAAAAAGGATGGGTACTTCTGATGACTGCTACTGAACCAATAGCTAACTCTTTATATTCCACAGGGACTTCAGTCACTTTTGATACTCATTCTGCCCTCAAGTTCATCACTTGCGGCTCGGTAGACGATGGCAAAAGCACCTTGATTGGTCGCCTTCTGGTGGACAGCCGTTCGGTCTTGCAAGACCAGCTGGCCAGTGTTTCTAAAAGTGGCGAGGCCGACCTGGCCCTGTTCACCGACGGCCTGAGCGCCGAGCGCGAACAGGGCATCACCATCGATGTGGCCTACCGCTACTTCAACACCGCGCAGCGCAAATTCATCATTGGGGATGCGCCGGGCCACGAGCAGTACACCCGCAACATGGTCACTGCGGCCAGCAGCGCCGATGCCGCTGTGGTGCTGGTCGATGCCACCAAACTTAACTGGCAAAGCTCCGCACTTGAGTTGCTGCCGCAGACGCGTCGCCATTCGCTGCTGGTGAACCTGCTGCGGGT
The DNA here is from genome assembly GCA_031419575.1 of Burkholderiales bacterium. Lineage (GTDB taxonomy): Bacteria > Pseudomonadota > Gammaproteobacteria > Burkholderiales > Burkholderiaceae_C > JANYCG01. Next base: position 7,919 of record JANOLC010000274.1, read on the forward strand.
GCCCAGCATTGTGTTTGCGGTCAACAAGCTGGATGCGCTGGAAGATGCCACCAAGCCTGAAACGCTGGGCCAGGCTGCCGTGGCGTTTGCCAACATCAGCGCAGCGTTGGAAACCTTTGCTGCGGCCGCAGGCATTGCAGTGACCGCCATCGTACCGATCTCGGCGCTCAAAGGCCACAACGTCGTCAACACCACGTCGGGGGCTAAGTCGGGCTGGTGCAATTACAACGGACCCAGCCTACTGCAACTGCTAGAGCAACTGCCAGCAACGCCTGCTGAGGCAGCCGTGCCGTTTTCATTCCCGGTGCAGTGGGTGGAAAAGTTTTCTTCCTCCAGTGACACCTCCCAAGGCCGCCGTGTTTTCTGGGGCCGCGTCGCCACCGGTGCCGTGCAGGTGGGCCAGTCCATCACCGTCATGCCCAGTGGCCAGACTGCCACCGTAGCGCAGGTGCTGAGCCACGTGCGCGTGCCCGGTAGTGTGCTGGCGGGCCACAGCGCAGGCATCACGCTGGACCGTGAAGTGGATGTAAGCCGGGGCGACTGGTTGCTGGCCGCCGAATCAGATGGCCCCATCTTTACCCGAACCCGTGAATTGACAACCACGGTCGCCTGGATGGACGACGAGCCTTTGGTCGCAGGCCGCGTTTACTGGGCGCTGCACGGCCACCGCTGGGTGCGGGCCAAGATCAAGCGCATCGTGCACAAGCTCAATATCAACACGCTGGCAGAAGAAGATGCCATACAGTTGGAGCCCAACGCCATCGGCCATGTGGAAATCAGCCTGCAGGAGCCCATTGCCACACTGCCGTACGGCGCTTCGCGTGTTTTGGGGTCCATGGTGCTGGTGGATACGGCTTCGCACAAAACCTCTGGGGCTGTTCTGCTCCGATAAAATCGTTGATTTGCCAAGCCTCTAAAAATGACCCATACCGTCACTGAATCCTGTATCAAATGCAAATACACCGACTGCGTGGATGTTTGCCCGGTGGACTGCTTTCGCGAAGGCCCTAACTTCCTGACCATCGACCCCGATGAGTGCATTGATTGCGCCGTGTGTATTCCCGAATGCCCCGTCAACGCCATTTATGCTGAAGAAGACGTGCCCGCCGACCAGCAACACATGACCAAGCTCAACGCCGACC
>JANOLC010000275.1:0-6362 GCA_031419575.1 Burkholderiales bacterium
TGGACAACCCCATTAACGCGCAAGACGCGGCCGACGAGTTGCGCGCCCGCATGACCGAGTCGGTACGCTTGCGGCTGATTTCTGAAGTGCCCTTGGGTGCCTTTTTATCGGGCGGCGTTGACTCCAGTGCTGTGGTGGCCACCATGGCGGGTATTTCGTCAGTGCCCGTGCAAACGTGTGCCATCGGCTTTGATGACCCGCAATTTAACGAATCCGCCTTTGCGCAACAAGTGGCGGATCGCTATAAAACCGACCATCGGCTGGAGGTTGTCAAAAGTGATGACTTTGACCTGATTGACACGCTGGCCTGGTTATACGACGAGCCCTATGCCGATAGCTCCGCCATCCCCACGTATCGGGTTTGTCAGTTGGCTCGCAAACATGTCACCGTTGCGCTGTCTGGCGACGGCGGTGACGAAACCTTTGGTGGCTATCGCCGCTATCGCCTGCATATGAGGGAAGAGCAAGCCCGCAGTGCCTTGCCCTTTAGCCTGCGAAAGCCCCTGTTTGGTGTTCTGGGGCGTATCTACCCCAAGGCCGACTGGGCGCCGCGCATGTTTCGCGCCAAGACTACCTTTCAGGCTCTGGCCCTGGATTCGGCTCAAGCCTACATGCACAGCATGTCTATCCTGCGGGTTGATGAGCGGGAAAGGCTTTATTCGCCGGGTTTCAAACAAACCTTGGCAGGCTACCGCGCACAAGAGGTCTTCAATCACCATGCGGCCAAAGCCAACACAGACGACCCCTTGGCGCTGATTCAGTACCTGGACTACAAAACCTGGCTGGTCGGCGACATCAATACCAAGGTTGATCGCGCCAGCATGGCCCATTCACTCGAAGTGCGCGAGCCGCTGATGGACCACAAATTGGTCGAGTGGGCGGCCACCTTGCCAAGCAGCCTCAAAATTCAAGGTCAAGAAGGCAAGTGGCTGTTTAAAAAAGCGTTTGAGCCCAGCCTGCCCAACGATGTGCTGTACCGGCCCAAGATGGGATTTTCAGTTCCCCTGGCCAAATGGTTGCGCGGCCCGTTGAAAGAGCGCTTGCAACAAGCTGTATTGGGGGCCAACTTGGCGGCGACGGGTTATTTCAATGCCCAAACGTTGAAAGACATGGTGAGCCAGCACCTGGGTGGCCAACGCGATCACTCGGCCCCGCTTTGGACGCTTTTAATGTTTGAAGCATTTCTGCGCCGGGCCAACGGAAGCATTGAATCCAAGCCGGTTGATCCCGCTTTGGTGGCGGGTTGATGGCAAGCGACCCCATGAGGCGACGGCGCGTTGTCCATGTTGTCTACAGCTTCTCCATCGGGGGTCTTGAGAACGTCATCGTCCAGCTCATCAACCGCCTTCCTGCGGATGAGTTTGAGCACATCGTCTTGTCGCTGACTACGATTAGCGACTTCAAAGACCGCATCACCCAACCGGGTGTTCAATTCATTGCACTGAACAAGCCGTCGGGTCACGCCATTCCCCTGTATCCGCGAATCTACAAACTGCTGCGCCAGCTCAAACCAGATGTCGTTCATACCTGTAATCTGGCAGCCTTGGAGATTGCGCCGTTGGCCTGGTTGGCACGGGTGCCGTTGCGCATCCATGCCGAGCATGGCTGGGACGCGCACGACCCCAACGGCTCCAACCCGCGCTATCGCAAGCTGCGAAAAATCTACACGCCATTCGTCAACCATTACCTGGCGGTTTCACGAGATATTGATGATTACCTTGCGCACGCCATTGGTCTTCCCCCCAAACGGCACTCGCTGATTGCCAATGGTGTCGATACCGACACTTTTTCCCCCAAGGGTCACATTGCAGTGTCAGTTCCTGGATGTCCTTTTGTACCGGGCGAGCATTGGCTGATTGGCACGGTGGGTCGGCTGCAAACGGTTAAAAATCAACCCTTACTGGCCCGGGCTTTTGTAAAACTGATCAAAGACCACCCCGAGGCAGCCCAGCGTATCCGGCTGGTGATCGTCGGTGAGGGGGGCTTGCGCGCAGACATCGAATCCATTTTGGCCACGGCGGGTCTGCAACATTTGGCCTGGCTGGCGGGCGCACGCAATGATGTTGCGCAGATCATGCAAGCCCTGGACTGCTTTGTTCTTCCGTCACAAGCCGAAGGCACCTCGTGCACACTGCAAGAGGCTATGGCGTGTGGGTTGCCGGTTGTGGCGACGGCGGTGGGCGGCACGCCTGATTTGGTTGAAGAAGGCATGACGGGGCATTTGGTGCCGTCAGAAGATGCCCAGGCGATGGCAAATGCCCTGTGGCGTTGCTATTCAGAGCCCGAGACATCTGCCCGTTACGGCCAGACGGCGCGTGCGCGTGCCTTGGTTCATTTTGGTCTGGCCGGCATGATTGACCGCTACAGGTCGCTTTTCTCCACCCCAGTAAATACTAAACAAATAGGCCTGTAGTCCCCGTCAATAAACAATAGTTTGCTATTAATTTTGCAATGTAATTGTGGGGCAAAAGTTCATAAAAATGAGTTGGGCACTGGTCATCTTTGCGTCAAGAGAAACGCCCACCACCCTGCGCCAAACCATCGATGCTGCGTTGGTTTCGGCAGGCGGCTTGGCCCGTATTGATGTGCTGGTGAACGGCAATGTGCAGTTAGCCGCTGACATTGCACGGTCCTTCGCAGAAACTGCCGGCATGAAAGAGTCTCCCGTTCGAATCTGGTCTATTCCGTTGGGTGACAAGGCCAACGCCTGGAATCAATACATCCACCAGATTTGGGCCGGTGAAGACCTTGCATTTTTTGCAGATGGCTATGTTCGGCTCAATGCAGATACCGTTCAGTTGCTGGGCAACGGTGTAACTGCAGATGAGCGGGTGTTAGGGGGTTGCGGTGTGCCAACAGCCGGGCATTCAGCCGAAGCACTGCGCAACAAACTGATTGTCAACACGGGGTTTCATGGCAATTTCTGCTGCATCAAAGGGCGGGTATTGGCCCAAATGCGCGATAGCGGTATCACCTTGCCAGTTGGCCTATATCGCACGGACTCATTGATGGGGGCCTTTCTTTGCTATGCATTGAACCCTGCCACCCATGTGTGGGAAGACCATCGCATCCTGGTTCATCCGACGGCATCTTGGGACGTCGATTGGGTGCGCTGGTGGCACCCGCGTGATCTCATTGCCATGGTTAAGCGGTATGGGCGTCAGGCCCGGGGGCGGCTTGAAAACAAAGCCATAGCCAATCACTTGGCTATTCGCCGCCAAACACCTCAGTCATTGCCAGACACGGCGAGAGAGCTTGTGCTTGAATGGGCAGAGCGTTGCCCTGCCGAATTTCAGGGCGTTTTTAAACGGGATTTGCTTGCGCGGAGATCATTTCTGGAGCTTCGCAACGCAGGGTCGATGGACGCGGTCAGCTTTGCACCGTCGCTGGTGTGGCAAGGTTCCGCGCGATGAGTAACCTGCCCAAGCCGCTACGGATTTTGTTCGTCACGCCCGTCACCCCTTTTTCAACCGCTTCGGGGTCTGAGCAACGCAGCGCCTTGATGTTGCAAGCCCTGAAAAGCGTGGCCACGGTGGATGTGCTTCAGCTTCAGCACGGGAAAAAAACGCAAGTTGAAGTGATTGAAGACAAAGGCAATAACAGCGTGATGGCGCAGGTGGCAGGCGCAGACTTGTCTTTTCGCCGCTATCAGCCCAAACCTCAATTGACCCAACTCGTCGAGCGTGCTCTTCAATGCGAAATGGGTCATTACGATCTGATTGTTGGCCGATACGTGTGGCCGGTTTGCCAGTTGGTCATCCCTCCCGCCACGCCTGTGATCGCAGACCTCGATGATTTCAAGTATCGATGCGCTAAAAATGCACCGCTCAACTGGGCGAGTCTAAGAACACGGATGGAAAAAGCGCTGGCAGCCATTTTCGCCCGCCGACAACTTGGCAGGTTTAGAGCTGTGTTTTTTGTCTCGGCCCTCGACCAAAGAAAGGCACCCCACATTGCCTCAGCCGTTTTACCTAACGTTCCTTACACAAGCGCTGACCTAAGGGTGCCAGTTCAAAGCAGTTTTAATGTGCTGTTTGTTGGCTCGCTTTGGTATCTTCCCAACGTGGAGGGTATTGACTGGTTCCTCAAATACGTTTGGCCCGGTGTGATTCGGCAAGTGCCATCGGCTACCCTGTCCTTGGTGGGGGCGGCATCTTCCAGGACCCGAGAGCGTTGGCAAGCCCATCCCGGCGTTTGTGCCCCAGGCTTTGTCGATGATCTTGGCCAGGCCTATGCCAATGCCGCACTGGTCGCTGTACCTGTGTTGTGCGGGGGGGGGAGCAATATCAAGGTTTTGGAGGCACTGGCGCACAAACGCCCCTGCTTGGTTACCCGGTTTTGTTACGAGGCATTTGAAAACGATCTCGTCGCCGGCTCAGACTTGTTAGTGGCGAGTGATGCGAATGACTTCGTCAGAATAATGGTTGAGAGTCTTCGCAATCCTGACAAGGTTGCAGCATTGGCAACGCAGGGCCACGCCACTGTCACCGCCGCCTTTACCATTGCTGCATTTCAAGCGACGGTGGTATCGATGGTTGCCATGACTTTCTCAATGAAATCCAAGGCGCATTCTTAGCGGGCTGAGATTCGATGCACAAGCGCGTGGTAGTTGTCCAACATGGTGGACTCCAACCCCTCCGGCCGACCCACCAAGTGCCAGGTCGCAAGGCACCAAAGGCTGAAAAACGCCCCGCCCGTAGCGACGCCAGTTACCAACTGCAGGGCAGCCCCATCAACATGTGAAATCAATTGAGTGACCAAGCCATACATGCAGACGGCACCAATAAGAGGGCGACAAATGACGGCGGTCAACACATACGCCGATAGGTAGCAGAATTTTTGAGTTGCAATTCCTGTTGCGCAAATATTCACCAGGCTAGCCAGAATACGAGCCCCCACCAATCCCATCAGGAAATAGTCCGGAACCAGCGCCAACGCAGCGACCACGAAAACCGCAAACTCAAGCCAGATGATCAAACTTTGAACCCGTGTAAACCCACGCAAGACAAGCAGGGTATTTAACGGGTTGCACATGGTCTGAATAGCCCCGGCAATAGCGAAGGCCGCTACAAATGCTGTGGCAGCCACCCAGGCAGGACCAAGGATCAAGTGGACGGCTTGCGGCGACAGGGCTGCAAATCCGGCACCCACCGGCAGGATGATGGTGTTCACTGCCGAAACCGTTTTAAGTACTGCCTGATTAGTACGCGTCACATCGTCTTGAATAGACGACAACACGGGTAAAAAAGCCCTCAAAATCGTCGGCCCTAACTCAGCGGTGGGCAGTTGTCCCAAATCTGCGCCCACGTTATAGAGCCCAAATTCCTGGGTTGAGCCAATTCGAGCCGCAATGAGCTCGTCCCCCTTGCGCAGCACGAATCCCCCAATGCCAGCCAGCATTAACCACTTGGTTACAGCCCAAATTTCACGAATGCGGGTTGTGTTCCATCGGGGGCGGTATGGGTGCATGGTGTAGCTGAGGCCCAGGCCCGCTAAATACCCCGCTCCCACGCCCAAGACCAAGGCTCTGTAGTCACGCAAAATAAAGCCTGCACCCATCGTGACAGCGGTACCAATTACCTTGACACCGATCCCGTGCCGAAAACTCAAAGCGAAATTAAATTCCTTTTGGGCCAAAATAAAACCAATATTTCCAGCATGAGCGATCGCAATACAAGCAGCAAATACCCACAAAACCGGCCCGACACGCGGCTCTTTGAAGTAGGAAACGGCCAGAGGCGACACGGTGATCAACACCAACCCCATCAGAGTGCCCTGTATGACCCCGAGCGTCCACGCGGAATCTACTTCGTCGCGGGTAACCGTCGTTTTTCTCAGCAATGCTGTGCTTGCTCCAAAGTCCAACACAGCTTGGGTCAGGCCCACCAGAAGCATCGCCATGGCAACAATTCCGTAATCTGAAGGTGACAGCAGCCTCGCCATTACGACCGAGCTGATGAACCCAATTCCTCGCATGGCCCAACGCGTTCCAATAGACCACGCCGCGCCGACGATCAATGCTCTTTTTGGGCCAAGTTTGTTTTTCATGGTATCGGGTGTCGATATAGTCTATACGGTGCCCATCCCGTGGATAAGTTAAAACGAGTACAGCATAAATATGGCTAGTGAGCAAAAGAAATGAAGCGATGACTGAACCATCTACTCGGTTGGTGGGGATCCTGCTCCTCTACTATCCGCCTTACGCCGCTGAAGCCATCCAGCGTTTCGCGGCCATTTTGAAGGCCATCAGCTCGGATAATGTCTTGGTTATTGTGAAGAACCAAAACTTCGACCTGCCCGTCCCCGTTGCTCATACGGGTGCGCTTCATCTCATTGATGGCGATAACTCATTGAGAGAGTTT
>JANOLC010000276.1:0-8552 GCA_031419575.1 Burkholderiales bacterium
GATGTGGGTGGATGCCGTGCCCAACGGGTTGATTTGCAAGCCGATGATGTACATCTCGCGCTCGCGGATCACGACATAGCCATCGGTCAACTGCACCTTGCCCTCGCGCAGAGACTTCACTTCCCAGCCTTCGAGCACCAGGCCAGCCTCCAGCCGCTCTTCAAAAAAATAGTTGTAGGCGGCCTTCTTGTTGTCAGCAATGCGGGTATTTTTAGAGGCAGCGGTGTCGGGTTTTTTGGCCATGAGGGAGAGGTGGGGTTGCAATGGGTCTGGACAAGGCCGCAGCGGACGCATGTCTACAATCGGCGCGCCTGCCCCCATTCTATGAAAACCGTTAGCAAGTCCGTCCTGATCTGGTTCAGCCCCGCTGAAATGTACGCCTTGGTCACGGGCGTGGCGGACTACCCAAAATTTTTACCCTGGTGCGATCACTCCACCGTGGTGGCGACCGATGCCACTGGCATGACGGCTGAAATCGGCATCTCCATCGGCGGCATTCGCCAGCGCTTCACCACCCGCAATGACCATACCGAGGGCGAAAAAGTCGTCATCCGGCTGGTGAATGGGCCGTTTTCAAAACTTGATGGCGTGTGGCGCTTTATCGCCCTGGGTGATGGCTCTCAACGCGCCTGCAAGGTTGAACTGACGCTGAACTACGGGTTCGATAACGCCACATTGGCCAAACTGGTGGGACCAGTATTTGACAAAATTGCCAGCAGCCTGGTAGACGCCTTTGTAAAGCGGGCCGAGCACGTCTATGCTGCAACATGAGTAGCGCCCTCCAAATCACCGTGGTTTATTCGCCGCAACCTCGTCAGGTGTTTGAGGTGGTTGTGTCTTTGGCATTGGGCAGTACGCTGGTCGACGCCGTGCACGCCAGTGGTGTGTCCGCTCGATACCCGGACTTGAATGTACTGGCCACTACGGCGGGGATTTGGGGGCGAAAGGCTACGCCAAGTCAGCGGCTGAATGATGGCGACCGGGTCGAGATTTACCGCCCGTTGACGGTAGACCCCAAAGTCGCCCGTCGAGAGCGATTTACCAGGCAGGGGGCCAAAACTGCAGGTTTGTTTGCCAAACGCCGGGAGGGGGCGAAAGCCGGGTACTAAAGTGAAGCGACTCAGTTGCAGCTTGCGTCCATGATGGCTTTCACGCGTTTGGTTTCATCCGCCCGCGCGGCATCATCCAGCACCTCGCGCTCACCCTTGGCATTGGTGCGGCCCATGCGCACACCCGACTCCAGCGTAGCCTTGGCTTGCTTGGCACGGGCGCAGTTTTCAATTTTTGTTTTGGTGATATTTTCTTCTTCAACTTTCTTTTTGGCGGCTTCGGCATCCGCAGCTTGCTTCTTCTTTTGCTCTAATTCTTTGTCCACGCCTGACAATTTCGGACCGCTTGCCACGCCTTGTGGTGCGCTGGCGGCTGTTTTTACCGAAGCTGACACAGCACCCTCTGAATTTGTAGCCGCCTCAACAGGTGCAGCGGCTTTTGCAGCCTGTCCGCCGGGGCGTTTCAGGATGTTTTTCTCGGGGATATCAGCCGTGGGTGCGCGGTCGCTGAACACTTTGCGTCCATCTTTGTCCAGCCACTGCCACTGTGCAAACACAGAACCTGCCGTCAGACAAGCCAGCCCCACCATAAGCGATGGTAGTAGTGACGATGCAAATGATTGTGTCAAGCGCTGGAGTGGGGTTGTGACAGTCATGGTAAGGCGTGTTTTTAGTGGTTTGAAGTCGTGAGTTTAGCGTTTTAGCCCTGAAAAATACATCCATGGTGCCGTCGGGGGCGGGTGAGGGTGATGGCAAGAGGCGCTATGCCGAATTCACGCGGGTACAATCGATTTTTTGGAGCTTTAGCATGCGCCTTATCGGCAAAGCGCTCACCTTCGACGATGTGTTGTTGGTGCCAGCGTACTCTCAAGTCCTTCCCAAGGACACCTCTCTCGCCACCCGTTTCTCCCGCAACATTGCATTGAACCTGCCTTTGGTGTCTGCCGCCATGGACACGGTCACAGAAGCACGTTTGGCCATTGCCATTGCGCAGGAGGGAGGCATCGGCATTGTGCACAAAAACCTGACGGCAGCTGAACAAGCGGCTCATGTGGCGCGGGTCAAGCGCTACGAATCGGGCGTGTTGCGCGACCCGGTCGTCATCACGCCCAATCACACTGTGCGCCAAGTGATTGACTTGTCGGACCAGCTGGGCGTTTCGGGTTTTCCGGTATGTGATGGTGGCAAAGTGGTCGGCATCGTCACCGGTCGTGATTTGCGTTTTGAGACGCGCTATGACATCCCCGTGAGCCAGATCATGACGCCGCGCGACAAGCTGGTCACCGTGCCTGATGGCACCACGCTGGCAGACGCCAAGGCGCTGCTGAACAAATTCAAGCTGGAGCGCCTGTTGGTGGTCAACGACGCGTTTGAGCTCAAGGGCCTGATCACCGTCAAAGACATCACCAAGCAAACCAGCTTCCCCAACGCCGCGCGCGATGCCCAAGGCAAATTACGCGTGGGTGCTGCGGTAGGCGTGGGCGAGGGCACCGAGGAGCGCGTTGAAGCACTGGTTCGCGCCGGTGTGGACGCCATTGTGGTGGACACCGCCCACGGCCACAGCCACGGCGTGATTGAGCGCGTGCGTTGGGTCAAGAAAAACTACCCCTACATCGACGTGATTGGTGGCAATATCGCCACCGGTGCAGCCGCCCTGGCCCTGGTGGAGGCGGGCGCAGATGCGGTCAAAGTTGGTATTGGCCCTGGCAGCATTTGCACCACGCGCATCGTGGCCGGTGTGGGCGTACCGCAAATCATGGCGATTGACAGCGTGGCAATTGCCTTGCGCGGCACCGGTGTGCCCTTGATTGCCGACGGCGGCATTCGCTACAGCGGCGACATTGCCAAGGCATTGGCCGCAGGAGCGAGCACGGTGATGATGGGTGGCATGTTTGCGGGTACCGAAGAAGCGCCCGGTGAAGTCATCTTGTTCCAAGGCCGTAGCTACAAAAGCTACCGGGGCATGGGCAGTATTGGCGCCATGCAGCAGGGTAGCGCAGACCGTTATTTTCAGGAGTCCACCACCGGCAACCCCAACGCCGACAAGCTGGTGCCCGAAGGTATTGAAGGCCGCGTGCCGTACAAAGGCTCGATGGTGTCCATCATTTACCAAATGGCCGGTGGCGTGCGTGCCAGCATGGGCTACTGTGGTTGCCAGACCATTGTCGACATGCAGGACAAGGCCGAGTTCGTCGAAATCACATCTGCTGGCATTCGTGAAAGCCACGTTCATGACGTGCAGATCACCAAAGAAGCGCCAAATTACAGAGCAGAGTGAATGTTGCCTCCACGCTCCTCCGCTTCGCGTGTCGCTGCCCCCCGAGGGGGTTAATTTTTCTAGGGGCGGCCCGTCGAAAAATTGCCGCCTGATGTCATGCACCAAAAAATTCTCATCCTCGATTTCGGCTCCCAGGTCACCCAGCTTATCGCCCGGCGCGTGCGGGAAGCGCATGTTTTTTGCGAGGTGCACCCTTGCGATGTCTCTGACGAGTGGATTCGTGACTACGCGCGCGATGGCAGCCTGAAAGGGATCATCCTGTCGGGCAGTCACGCCAGCATTTACGAAGAGACGACTGACAAGGCCCCCCGTTCGGTGTTCGAACTGGGTGTGCCGGTACTAGGCATTTGTTATGGCATGCAGGCCATGGCGCATCAATTGGGCGGCGTGGTACAGAGCGGGCACACGCGAGAATTTGGCCACGCTGATGTACGGGCCCATGGGCACACACAGTTGCTGGATGGCATCCAAGACTACGCCACGTCCATGGGCCACGGCATGCTCAAGGTATGGATGAGCCATGGCGACAAGGTCACCGAGCTGCCACCCGGCTTCAAGTTGATGGCCAGCACCGACAGTTGTCCGATTGCCGGCATGGCCGATGAAGAGCGCCGTTTTTATGCTGTTCAGTTTCACCCGGAAGTCACGCACACCGCACGCGGCGCAGCCATTCTGGAGCGTTTTGTGCTGGGTATTTGCGGTGCCAAACCCGACTGGATCATGCGCGACCACATCACCGAGGCGATTGAGAAAATTCGCGCCCAGGTGGGGGATGAAGAAGTCATTCTTGGACTGTCTGGCGGTGTCGATTCATCCGTTGCTGCCGCGCTGATTCACCGTGCCATTGGCGACCAGTTGACCTGTGTGTTCGTTGACCACGGCCTGCTTCGCCTGAACGAAGGCGACATGGTGATGGAGATGTTTGTCGGCAAGCTCCACGCCAAGGTGATTCGCGTCGATGCGGAAGAGCAGTTCCTGGGTCACCTCAAAGGGGTGACGGACCCTGAAGCCAAGCGCAAGATCATCGGACGCGAGTTTGTGGAGGTATTTAAAGCCCAAGTCCGCTCCCTGGTTGATTCCGGTGCTAGCAAAAAAGCAGCAAGCTTTCTGGCACAAGGCACTATTTACCCCGACGTGATTGAGTCGGGTGGCGCCAAAGATGGCAAGGGTGGCAAGAAGGCCGTCACCATCAAAAGCCACCACAACGTGGGCGGTTTGCCGGAGCAGTTGGGCTTGAAGCTGCTGGAGCCCCTGCGCGATTTGTTCAAGGACGAAGTGCGCGAATTAGGCGTGGCACTGGGCCTGCCGCATGACATGGTGTACCGCCATCCGTTTCCCGGCCCCGGCCTGGGCGTACGCATTCTGGGTGAAGTCAAAAAAGAATATGCCGACTTACTGCGCCGGGCCGATGCCATCTTCATTGAAGAACTGCACAACTTCAAGGATGACCTGACTGGTAAAAACTGGTACGAGCTAACCAGCCAGGCCTTCACGGTTTTCTTGCCGGTGAAGAGTGTTGGCGTGATGGGCGATGGCCGCACGTATGAATATGTCGTGGCTCTGCGTGCAGTGCAAACCAGTGACTTTATGACGGCCGATTGGGCAGAGTTACCCTATGCGTTGCTGAAAAAAGTGTCGAGCCGCATCATCAATGAAGTACGCGGAATTAATCGGGTCACGTATGACGTGAGTTCCAAGCCACCCGCCACGATTGAGTGGGAATAAGCAAGCCTTAGCGGGTAGAGGCCCCATCGAAAACGCTCCGGTCTTAGCGATGGAACTGGGGCGTTTTCTTTTTTACCGGCGATGACATCCATGTCATCGCCCGTCAACTTCAGGGGCGAACAATGATTTCGTTCTTGACCATCTTCACGCCGTTCACGCCACGGGCAATGTCGCCAGCGGTCACTTTTTCGGTCATGTTTTTGGCAAAGCCGGACAACATGACCGTGCCATTCAAGGTCTCAACCCTGATGGAGGCAGCGTCAACCTGCTTGTTTTCAATGAAGCGCGACTTGATCAGCGTGGTGATGCCGGTGTCGTCCACATAGGCGCCTACGGTCTCCTGGCCCCGGGTGACGGCACAACCGGTGGCGGTGAGCAACACGCCGCAGGTGACAGTGGCCAAGAGGACGGTAGCAAGTTTTGACGAAAAGTTTGTTTTGAGGTTCATGTTAAATCTCCAGATAGTTGTTGAGACGGTGATAGGCCCCACCGTCAGTGGGCGTTGAAAAAGTAAGTCTAGGCGCCGCGCAAAATGCCAAACAGGAAGCTGGCAATGGCAAGGACTGCAAACACCATGAAAAGAATCTTGGCAATGCCCACGGCGCTGGCGGCAATGCCACCAAAACCAAACAAGGCAGCAATCAAGGCAATGACAAAGAAAACAACGGCGTAGTGCAACATGGCAAGGCTCCTAAAGTTGAGTCGAAGAGTGACTGGGTAGCAGCTTGTGTGGGCCGTGTGGGGCCACTTGAAACAAGTCTGCTTGCGATAAATCAAGTGTCAGCTTTTAGGCTTGCGCCGACGATAGGTCACCTGGCCGACGGGGTGTCGGCCAGGGTTGCGATGCTTTGTAGGACAACACCCGCACCCCGGGGTACCAACTGTACAGCGAGTGATCAGAGCAGAGGGCTGGCTGGCGCAGGGCTTGATTCAGGCAGGCGCGCCATCACCAAAGTCCCAGCGCCCAACCAGGAGGTCAGCGTCAGCACGCCACCTTCGGCCTCTACGCGAAACCGCATGCCCATCAGGCCGTAGGCGGAGTTGGGCTTGATACTGGTGTCAAAGCCCGCGCCGTCGTCTTGCACCGACACCTCCACCTCGCCCTGGCTGGAAGTCAGCTTCACCCACACCTGCCGGGCCTTGGCGTACTTGGTGATGTTGGTCATAGCCTCTTGCACCAGGCGGTACACCATCAACTCGGCGGGTGGGCTCAAGCGCACTTCCTCGAGCGTGCTGTGCACCGGCAGGCTGCTGTGTTCTGAAAACTCGCGTGCCAAAATCTCCAGTGTGGCCACTAGCCCCAAATTACTCAGGGCGGACGGGCGCAGGTTCTCTATGATGTCTCGTCCCAAGGCGATGCTGCTGTTGAGCGTGCTCACCAAGTGTGCCAGCAACTCCAATGCCTCGGGGGCCTTGTCGGTCACACGGGACTTGATGCGTGCGGCGTCCAGCTTGGCCGATGTCAGCAGGGCACCCAAGTCGTCATGCAGATTGCGGGCCAGGCGGTTGCGCTCGTCCTCACGGGCCGTTTGCAGGTAATGCGTCAGCTCGGTCAACTCGGCAGTGCGTTCAAACACCTCGCGCTCCAAGCGGTCACGCTCGTCTTGCACGATGCGTTGCAGCACCTGCTGTTGCGCCTTCAAGACAAAGGTTTGCCGCAGGTACAGGTAAAGCGCCAGCAGGCTCAACCCGCTCAACACCGCCATGGCGGTGCGGCTGAGCATCAGGGTTCGGTAAATGTCGGCACGTCTCTCGTTCACGTCCGCTTGGTGTATGTCCAGCAGCTGTTGGTCAATGACGCGAATCGAATCCATGCCGGTGCGGCCTATGCCACTCATCACAATTTCCATGGCGGCCGTGTCTTTGCCCTCAGACTTCAACTTCAGGGTCAACGCCAGCTCGGACAGCCGGGTTCTGGTCAGCGCTTTCACATCGCTGACCAGAGGCCGAACCTCGGAATTGCTCTGCGCGTATTGGGTCAAGTAAATTAACGACTCCTCAACCTCTTTCAAGCCCTTGTCGTAAGGTTCCAGGTAGTCCACCCGGTTGGTCAACAGAAACCCGCGCTGGCCCGTCTCCGCGTTCGATAGGCCTAGCTGCAGAACACGTATGGCGTTGCGAGTCTGTGCCATCACGCCCAGGTCATCCAGTGTCTCGACCGATTTAAAGTAAGCGCTCTCGCTGATGAACACAAATGTCAACGCGCTCAAGCACGCGAGAGGAAACACAAGGCGGTTGCGCTTGACCACGGTGAGCACATTGGCTTGCGCGTCCAGCGAGGTGTTGGTCGGTAGGTCAGGCCGGTCTCCGAGTCGCCTGGTTTGATGAATGTCATGGTCTCCAAGCGAAACCGGTTTGCCCTGAACATTCATACACTTGCTCCAATCAGAAGTATGGGATCATGGCGAATGACGTATTGCTGCACTCCATGATCCGAATTGCCATTGTTGACGACCACCCGATGGTTCGCGCCGGGCTTAAACAGTTCTTTGCCGACCAGGGTGATTTTTTGGTGGTGGCCGAGGCCGCCAACGGTCGCGAGGCCATTGATATTGTGCGCAAGGGCGAGGTGGACGTCATTTTGATGGACATCTCCATGCCTGACCACAGCGGTGTGGATGCGCTGGCCGCCATCAAAGCGCGTGCGCCAGATCTGCCCGTGTTGATTCTCAGCAGCTTCCCCGAAGAGCATTACGCCACCACCTTGTTGCGCCAAGGGGCCAGCGGCTACCTGAACAAAGACTGCGACCCCGAAGAGATCATCAAAGCCATTCGCACCGTGTGCCGTGGGCGCAAATACATCACGGCGGGAGTGGCAGAGCGGCTGGCTGATGCCTTTACCGGAGGCATTGACAAGCTGCCTCATGAGCAATTGTCCGAACGTGAGCTGCAAGTTTTTTTGCGTTTGGCCAAGGGCGAGACCATTGGCCACATGGCGGTCAGCATGTCGCTGAGCGTTAAAACGGTCAGCACCTACCGCACCCGAGTGATGGAGAAAATGAAGCTCGACTCCAACAGCGACCTGACCTACTACGGCATGAAAAACGGCCTGATTCAGTAGGCTCGGCAGGCGCAATCAATGCAACACACCGGGCACGGTGCTGCCTACTTCGCCTTTCGCTAGCTGGTTGCAATACAGCAGTAGTGCATCAATATCGTTGGACTTGTCAAACACCCGGTCGGCGCCCAAGTCGTGGCACTTGATGCGCATGTCCGCCGTGGCGTAGTTGCTCAGCACCACCAGCTTGCGCCGCGCAGTGCCTGTGCCACGTTGTACGCCCTGCGCGTCGGTTGACACCGGAGAGGTTTGCTGCGCTTTAGCGGCCACTTGCGCAGCCCGTAGCACACCCAGGCCTGAGCCTGCTTTCAAAAATATATCGACGATCACTAGATCAGCCATATTTTCGCTTTGCGACAGCCACTGGGTGGCCTGTGGCTCATCCTCAGCTGTGCCCACCACCACCACGGACGCCAACTCTTCCAGCGTGGCGATCAGACTC
>JANOLC010000277.1:0-2343 GCA_031419575.1 Burkholderiales bacterium
CTTGCCATCCTGGCTGACTCGACCAACTACGGTCAATTGGGGCGTGCCGACCTGGAAAAGGCAATGGAAGCCAAAGGCATCAAACCAGTGGCGGTTGAGAAGTTCAACATCAAGGATGTTGACATGACCGCCCAGTTGCTCAAGGCCAAAGAGGCCGGTGCCGAGGCCGTGTTGACCTACGCGATTGGGCCTGAGCTGGCCCAAATTGCCAATGGCATGACCAAGCTGGGTTGGAAAGTGCCCATGATTGGTAGCTGGACGTTGTCGATGGCCAACTTCATTGACAACGCTGGGCCTGGTGGTGAAGGCGCGCGCATGCCGCAAACCTTTATCCAGCAAGGGGACACCCCAAAGCGCAAAGCCTTTATTCAAGCGTATCTGAAAACTTTCAAACCCAAAAACGACCGCATTGACTCTCCCGTGTCGGCGGCTCAGGGCTATGACTCGGTATTCCTGCTGGCGGCAGCGATTAAACAAGCCAACAGCACCGACGGCAGCAAAATTCGAGAAGCGCTGGAAAACTTGACCGCCAAAGTGGAAGGCGTGGTCACCACCTATGACAAGCCATTCACCAAGGACGATCACGAAGCTATCACGGCCAACATCCCCGTTTTTGGTGAAGTCAAAGACGGCAAGGTGGTTTTTGCCTACGCTGAAGACATGAAAAAGGCCAGCGACGTGCGCATGAAAGACCCGAAAGCCAAGGGTGCTTTGCAGGCTGCACCCAAAAAATAATCTGGATTTAAAACTTCAGAGATCCATGCACCGCTGAGCCAGAACTGGCCGATGCGGTGCTTTTTTTTGACAGGCGGCAGCCACTCGGCTACTCGATGCCGCGTTAATAGCTCGTCAATCGCTTGTCAATAGCTCGTCATTTTTGATGGAAATATCGCCATGGAAATCCTGCTCCAACTGATCTACAGCGGCGTTGCCTTGGGCATGATCTACGCTGTCATCGCCTTCGGCTATCAGCTCACCTTTCAAACCTCGGACACCTTGAACTTCGGCCAAGGAGATGCACTCATGCTGGGGGCCATGGTGGGGCTGACGCTGGTCAACATGGGCGTCAACTACTGGTTGATGCTGCCCATCGTCATCGTGTTTGGCATGTTGCAAGGCGGCTTGGTAGAGCGTATCGGCGTACGCCCCGCAATCAAAATCAAGAGCGAGTTTGGCTGGATCATGTCCACCATCGCTTTAGGCATCATCTTCAAAAACGTCGCCGAAAACATCTGGGGCCGCGATGACTTGAAGTTCCCCTCGCCCTTGCCAGAGTCCCCTATCAAGGTTTTTGGGGCGAATGTGCTACCCATGGAAATTTTGGTGGTGATCGGTGCCGTTCTGATGATGTTGGCGGTTGAGTTCTTCAACCGCAAAACCATTTACGGCAAAGCCGTGGTGGCGACCTTCAATGACCGCGATGCCGCCAAGTTGATGGGCATCAACACCGGGCTAGTCATCACGTTCTCCTACGCGCTGTCGTCTGCCACGGCTGGTTTTGCCGGTGCGCTGATTGCCCCACTCACGTTGACGGGTGCCACCATGGGCGCGGTGCTAGGCCTCAAGGCATTTGCCGTCGCCATCATTGGCGGACTGACCAGCGGCATGGGCATTATTGTGGGCGGCATCATTTTGGGTGTGGCTGAGACCACCACAGGCTTTTACCTGTCCACCGGCTACAAAGATGTGCCGGGGCTGGTTCTGCTGTTGCTGGTGTTGGCATTCAAGCCTGCGGGCTTGTTCGGCAAAACCGCCATCAAAAAAGTCTGATCCTTCCCTCGAATCCAGATCATGACCATGAATTCAAAATCTATCGTTGGTGCCGCCCTGGGCCTGGCGCTGTTGGCCGCTGCGCCTCTGCTGACCAGCAACCCGTATTACATCCACATGATCGGCACGATCATGATTTACGCCATTTTGTTGTTTGGCCTGGACATTGTGGTGGGCTATACAGGCCAAGTATCGCTGGGTCATTCCGGCCTGTTTGGCGTGGGCTCTTACACCACGGGTGTGCTGTTTCTGAAGCTGGGCGCGCCGTTATGGGTGATCATTCCCGCCAGTATTGCCATCACCGCGGGCTTTGGTGCCCTGCTGGCTTTGCCGGCACTTCGGGTGACCGGTCCGTATCTGGCCATGGTCACGTTAGCCTTTGGCACCATCATTCAGATTTTGATTAACGAGATGACTTTTCTGACTGAAGGCCCGCTGGGGATCAAGATTCCCAAACCTTCGTTGTTTGGAGAGAAACTAAGCGAGCACGGTTTTTACTGGTTGGTGTTGGCGCTGATGGTGCTGTCGCTCATCGTCGTGCACCGCATTCTTCGCTCGCAGTTGGGGCGGGCT
>JANOLC010000278.1:0-4384 GCA_031419575.1 Burkholderiales bacterium
GCCATGGCCGAAGCCCGCTACGTGCAGATTGCGCCGCACCTGTATTGCGGCCCAATTGCGGCTGCGGCCAATATCCAGCTGGCAGCGTGCATTCCCAACTTTTTGATTCTGGAGAGCATCCAGCAAATGGGCGGGTTCCACGCCAGCCTGCTCAAGACCAAAATTGAATGGGAAGACGGCTACGTCATCCCCAGCAAGGCCCCTGGCCTGGGGGTTGAGTTGAACGAGGAGGTAGCGCTGGCCCACCCCTACACCGGCAAAGGCCTGCACTTGGACATGGCCCAACACCCGTTGGGCTACTACTGAGCCTAGAACCCGACATGAAAAGCTACCTCAACTTCATCAACAACGCCTGGGTTGCTTCGGAAGACGCCCAACGCTTCCAGGTGGACAACCCCGCCACTGAGGCCATCATCGGCCAGGTGAGCGCGGCCAGCACCGTCCAGGTGCTCGCAGCCTGTGATGCGGCCGCCCTGGCCCAGCGCAGCTGGCGCAAGCTAACCGCCATTGAGCGCGGCAACCACCTGCGTAAGCTGGCCGATGCCTTGGAGGCCCGCAAGACAGACATCGGCAAAGCGCTGGCATTGGAATCCGGCAAAAGCCTGGAGGATTCGATAAACGAAGCCTTCTACGCCGCCGAAATCACCCGTTACCACGCCGAGTGGGCACGCCGAATCGAAGGCGAAATCATCCCCAGCGACTCACCCAATGAGAACCTGCTGCTGCACCGCGAACCCATCGGAGTGGTGGCCTGCCTGATCCCCTTCAACTACCCCGTCTACACCCTGCTGCGCAAGATTGCCCCGGCACTGATCACCGGCAACACCGTGGTCGTGCGGCCCAGCAACAACACGCCCTGCTCGGCTTTCGAAATTGCGCAAGCGGTGCTGGACGCGGGTTTGCCACTCGGGGTGGTGAACATTTTGACCATGAGCCACGCGCAAGCCGAAGCCCTGTGCACCCACCCCAAGGTCGGCATGATCACCCTCACCGGGGGCGTGACCGCCGGGCGGCGCGTGCTGGACTACTCCAAACACAACATCGCCAAGTCATCGCTGGAGCTAGGTGGCAAAACGCCGGCAATAGTGGCGGCCGATGCCGATCTGGAAAAAGCTGCCACCGACATCGTGCGCTCCAAAACCACCAATTGCGGGCAGTTGTGCACCGCTGTCGAGCGTGTCTATGTGCAAGAGGCCGTACACGACGCGCTGGTCGACAAGCTCAAGGCCAGGTTGTCTGCCCGGGAGTTTGGCAACCGTGCCGACTACCCCCAACACATGGGACCACTCATCAGCGCGTCAGCCCGGCAAGGCATCCACGACATGGTGACCCGCGCTGTGACGGATGGCGCAACCCTGGAATGCGGTGGCACCCTGCCCGAAGGCCCAGGCTACTTCTACCCCCCAACCTTGTTGACCGGCGTGCGCCAAGCCATGGAAATCGTGCAGGAAGAAGTGTTTGGCCCCGTGTTGTGCGTGTTGCCTTACACCACGTTGGACCATGCCCTGGACATGGCCAACGATCACCAGTTTGGTCTGGCATCCGTGCTCTACACCGAGGACTACCGAAGCGTGATGACGTGCGGCAATGAGATCGAAGCGGGCGAGCTCTACATCAACCGCACCCCCGCCGACCCCTACCAGGGCTACCACGCCGGCTGGAAACGATCCGGCCTGGGCGGCGACGACGGCAAGCACGGCATGCTGGAGTTCACGCAGACGCGGCTGGTGATCATGAGCTACTAACTACTGCTATGGGCATAAACCCTCCAAGATAGATGAGCCATTCAAACCAACCGTACGAGCAGGCGATCGGCGCGTTTCAGAACCTATATTTTTGATAAAAAGCTCTTCAAGTCCCCGTCAACGATTAATAGTTCGCTATTAAATATGTAGCAATCCAACCAGTTAACGGCGGCCAGGAACTTGCCACAATGGCAGTCCCAAACCCAAGGCGCTCCATTGCGCTCAATCCCTTGAACCACTTCATCCTCCTCGGCGTCATCTATTTCGCTTTCATCAGCCTGGGTCTGCCTGACAGCGTGCTTGGGGTGGCGTGGCCTTCCATGCGCGTGAGCCTGGGGCAATCGCTGGAGGCGGTCGGGCTGATCACGCTGGTGCTGACGGTGTGCTCTGCGGTGTCCAGCTTTGTCAGCGGCGCGGTGATCAAGCGGTTGGGAACCGGGCCACTGGTCATAGTCAGCGGCGCGTTGACCGGGCTGGCACTGCTGGGTTTCTCAGTGGCACCTTCTTTTGGAGTTTTACTGCTACTGGCTATTCCCCTAGGGCTGGGGGCGGGTTCGGTGGATGCCGCGCTTAACCACTTTGTAGCTGCGCATTACTCGTCGCGCCACATGAACTGGCTGCACGGCTGCTGGGGCGTGGGGGCCACGCTGGGGCCGGTGATCATGGGTGCGGCGCTGGCCGGAACCCTTGGCAGTAGCAGCGCGATAGGTTGGGCGGGCGGCTACCGTCACATCGCCCTGATTCAATTGGGCTTGGCCCTGCTGTTCCTGCTGACCTTGCCGCTTTGGAAGCAGGAGCGATCCGCCCCCACCGAGGAGCACCACCACGACTCCTTTGTGCGCAAGCCGCTGCACCCACTCGCACCCCCGTTGGCCGCATCGCTCTACTTGGCGTACGCGGCGGTCGAGGTCAGCACCGGTCTTTGGGCAGCCAGCATTTTGGTGGAGGGGCGGCACGTGGCCAGTTCAACCGCCGGGCTGTGGGTGTCGTGTTTTTTCGGGGCCATCATGGTGGGGCGGTTTGCGACCGGCTTGGTCGCGCAACGCGTAGGCAATCGCCACCTGGTGCGCTACGCGCTGGCGGCGGCGGCAGTGGGTGCAGCGCTGTTCAGCCTGGATGGGCTACCGCAATCCGTTTCGCTGGCGGGGTTGATCGTGCTGGGTCTGGGATGCGCACCAATTTACCCGTCGCTGATGCATGAAACCGCGCGCCGGTTTGATGCCGAGACCGCCCGCAAAGTGATAGGGCGGCAGGTGGGGTTTGCCTATGTGGGTGGCGCACTGGTGCCAGCGGGCATGGGCTTGCTGGCGGCAGCCTTCGGGTTGGGGGCCATCATGCCCGCGGTGCTGCTGGCTGTCATCACCCTGTTGGTGTTGTCTGAGGTGCTGAACGCCATCACATGATCAGACAGGATCAGGTAAGCGCTTTGGCTTTGCCCATCTCCCGCGTCAACCAGGTCTTGAAAGCTTTGGCCGCTAGGTTGGTGTGACTGCCATCGGGCGCAATCAGGTAGTAAGCTTCTTTCATCGGCAGGGCGAATTCACAGGGACGTACCAATTGCCCAGTGTCAATCAAGTGCTGCGCCACTGTGTCATGCGCCAGCGCCACACCGTAGCCACATAAGGCCCACTGAAGGCTGACCGACCAAGTGCTGGCACGGTGCACTTTGGGGGATGCGGCGTTGGTGCTGGTGTTTTTTTTGGTGTTGGAGGGCTTGCTCGGGTTTGCGTCCAGCCAGCTGCCCCAGCTTTGCAAGGTGCCGGATAAGTCAAACAAACGCTGTTTGAGCAAATCATCCATCGACCGGATACCCGCTGCCAATACAGGCGTGCATACGGGGAAAATGGTGTCACGCGTGAGGCGTTTGCCCACCTTACTTTCCCACTGGCCCTGGCCGAACACAATTTCGACCATGGCCGTGGCACTGGGGCGCTCTTCGGGCCAGATGGATGTCTCCAGATTCAACTGCACCCAGGGGAATTCATCCATGAACCGGCCCAGGCGCGGCGTTAACCAAAAAATCGCAAATGAAAGATTGACGTGAAGCTCCAGCGTGTTCGGGTCATTGCGTCCGGTGAGCACGCTGGTGCCTTCGCTCAGCAGGGCAAAGGCAGCCTGCACCGTAGGCAGGTAGCCGCGCCCCTCGTCGGTGAGCTCCAGCCCGCGCACCCGGCGTACAAACAGCGGTCGACCCAATGCACTTTCCAGACTTTTTATTTGCTGGCTGACGGCCGATTGGGTCATGCTCAGCTCTTGTGCGGCTACGGTAAAACTTAAAGCGCGGGCTGAAGCCTCAAAGGCGCGGAGCCAGTTCAACGGGGGAAGGCGAGAAGGAAACCGGGTCATGGATTAGTAATACATAAGTTTTACTAATCTTATAACGAAGATTTCTTCGTTTGTGGCTATGGGGTTTATCCATCAGACTTCGCGGCTTGTTCAAGGAACCAAAATCAGGAGGTTTAAATTTTGTCCGATATTCAAATTCTCGAAGGTGCCTTGCCCGTCCAGGTGGTGTTGCACCGGGGCGACTCGGCCAACGACAGGGCCAGCGCCACCGTCACACCCTTGCCAGCTTTGTGGTTGCGGGCGCGCAGCCCTGACCCCACCCAACGCGATGCCATCACCGGCCAGCGGCTGAT